>DATJJL010000033.1:0-5752 GCA_035492155.1 Ramlibacter sp.
GGTCACCGCAATCATCAAGCCATTCAAGCTGGACGAGGTGCGCGAAGCCCTCTCCGGCATCGGGGTGCAGGGCATCACCGTCACCGAGGTCAAGGGCTTCGGCCGGCAGAAGGGCCACACCGAGCTGTATCGCGGCGCGGAATACGTGGTCGACTTCCTGCCGAAAGTGAAGATCGAAGCGGCAGTGTCCGAAGAGCTCGTCGAGCGCGTGATCGAAGCCGTCGAGGGCGCAGCGCGCACCGGCAAGATCGGCGACGGGAAGATCTTCGTGTACGACCTCGAACAAGTCGTGCGGATCCGCACTGGTGAAACCGGCAAGGAGGCGCTGTAAAGCGGCCCCTTCCAAGGAAAGAGACAACACCATGAAACAAGTACTGCTCTCCCTGGCGTTGGGCCTGGGTCTCCTGATGGGCGGCGCCGCGCTGGCCCAGACGCCTGCAGCGCCGGCTTCCGCGCCTGCTGCCGCCGCCGCCTCCGAAGCCGCGAAGCCCGCGGTCGCTGCACCGGCCGCCGCCGTCGCCGCGTCCGCACCGGCCGCTGCTGCGTCCGCCGCACCCGCGCCCGTGCCGAACAAGGGCGATGTGTCGTGGATGATCGTTGCCACCGCCTTCGTCATCATGATGTCGATCCCGGGCCTGGCCCTCTTCTACGGCGGCCTCGTGCGCAGCAAGAACATGCTGTCCGTGCTCATGCAGGTGTTCGTCACGTTCTCGATGATCGTCGTGTTGTGGTGCCTGTACGGCTACAGCCTCGCGTTCACCGAAGGCAACGCGTACATCGGAGGCTTCGACCGTGTCTTCATGAAGGGCCTGTTCGACCCGCTCACCGGCAACTTCACGATGACCGGCACCTTCAGCAAGGGCGTCGTGCTGCCCGAACTGATCTTCCTGGCGTTCCAGGCCACCTTCGCGGCCATCACCTGCTGCCTGATCGTCGGCGCGTTCGCCGAGCGCATCAAGTTCAGCGCGGTGCTGCTGTTCATGGCGCTGTGGTTCACGTTCGCCTACACGCCGATCGCGCACATGGTGTGGTTCTTCCCCGGCCCGGACGCTTTCGCCAGCAAGGACGTCGCCGATGCCGTCACGGCCAAGGCCGGCATGATCTGGCAATGGGGCGCGCTCGATTTCGCAGGCGGCACCGTGGTGCACATCAATGCCGCGGTTGCAGGTCTCGTGGGGGCGTACATGATCGGCAAGCGCGTGGGCTTCGGCAAGGAAGCGTTCACGCCGCACTCGCTGACGCTCACGATGGTCGGGGCGTCGCTGCTGTGGGTGGGCTGGTTCGGCTTCAATGCCGGCTCCGCGCTCGAAGCGAACGGCACGGCGGTCCTCGCATTCGTCAACACGTTCTCTGCCACAGCTGCCGCGGTGCTCGCGTGGTCCATCGGTGAAGCGCTGCACAAGGGCAAGGCCTCGATGCTGGGCGCTGCGTCCGGTGCCGTCGCAGGCCTCGTGGCCATCACGCCTGCCTGCGGCAACGTCGGCCTGATGGGCGCGATCGTCATCGGCTTCATCGCCGGCTTCATGTGCCTTTGGGGCGTGAGCGGCCTGAAGAAGCTGCTCGGTGCGGACGATTCGCTCGACGTCTTCGGCGTGCACGGTGTGGGCGGTATCGTCGGTGCGCTGCTGACGGGCGTGTTCAACTCGCCGAATCTCGGCGGCCCGAGCTTCGTCGCCGACTGGGTCACGATGACGTCGCAGACGCCCGAGGCCTACTCGATCGCCTCGCAGGTCTGGATCCAGCTCAAGGCCGTGCTCGTCACGATCGTGTGGTCCGGTGTCGTGTCGCTGGTCGCCTACTGGATCGTCGACAAGGTGATCGGCCTGCGCGTCACGGAAGAGGAAGAACGCGAAGGCCTGGACATTTCCAGCCACGGCGAAACGGCCTACAGCCGCTAAGCAAAGATCTCCTTTGGATGTTGCCCGCGCGAGCGCAAGCTCCGCGGGCCTTTTTTTCTTCACAATGGGGCATGGTGCGCTTGCAAGCAGGTCCGCTCGTGTGCGAAGTCGATCCGTCGCTCGGCGGCTGCGTCATGGGACTTTGGCACGGCGACACACCGGTGCTGCGCTCCACGCATTCGCCCCCGACCACTGCGCGGCAGTCCGGTTGCTATCCCCTCGTTCCATATTCGAACCGCATCGCCCATGCGCGGCTGCAATGGCAGGGCACGCTGTACCCGCTCGTGCGCAACAACGGCGACGAAGCTCATGCGATCCATGGCGTGGGCTGGCAGCGGTCCTGGGAGTTGCTCGACAGCGATGAGCGTTTCGCGCTGCTGTCGTACGAACATCGCCCCGACAGCTCCTGGCCTTTCGCGTTCGACAGCTCGCAAAGCTATCGCCTGTCGCCCGATTCGCTCGAGCTGAGCCTGTCCGTCACGAACCAGTCCGCGCGCGTCGCACCCGTCGGGCTCGGCTGGCATCCGTTCTTCATGAAGCGCGCCCAGGCGCATCTGTCCTTCGTCGCGACAGGCCGCTGGGAAATGGACGAGGACAAACTGCCGACGCGCCGCCTGCCTTGCAGCGGCATAGAAGCGGACTGCTCGGTGCTCGATCTGGACCATTGCTACGACGGCTGGTCAGGCACCGCCATGCTCGCCGACTCGGTCTTGCGCATCCGCGTGAGCTCGAATCTTTCGCGAATCGTCATCTTCACCAACCCGGCGCGCGACGTGATCGCGATCGAACCGGTGAGCCACGTCAACAACGCATTGGCGCTCGCAGCGCAGGGCATGGCTGCGGACGAGCTCGGGCTTGCGACACTCGAGCCGGGCGAATCTGTGACGGCGTCGATGACGATAGCGGTGGAGCGAGTCGAATGAACGAATGGCGTGCCGTCACCCGAATACCCGATGTGCTCGGGGAATCGCCGTTCTGGCATCCGATCGAGCGCGCGCTGTACTGGATCGACATCCCTGCGCGACAGCTCAGGCGAATGGACCCGGGCGGCATCGCGGAAAGCTGGGAGATGCCCAGCGAGCCGGGCTGCATCGCACCCGTGGAGACCGGCGGCCTGATGATCGCATTGCGCGACGGCGTGTACTTTGCGGCGGGCTGGGGCGGCACGCTGGAGACTGTCGTTCGATTCAACTACGACACATCGACCACGCGCTTCAACGACGGCAAGGCCGACCCGGAAGGCCGCTTCTGGGCGGGCACGATCTACGAGCCCAAGGATGCGCGCAAGGCGGAGCTTTACTCGGTGGACCTTCGCCCTGAAAACGGCAACGAAGGCCGCCCCGTCGTCCAACTGAAAGCGCAGAACGCGACAACCGCGAACGGCCTTGCATGGTCTGCCGATGCGCGCACTGTCTATTGGGCCGACACGCCAAGCCATGCCGTGTACGCGTGGGACTGGGATCCCGCCACGAACGCCATGCGCCACCACCGTGTGTTCCACCAGTTCGCGCCGAAGCCTTCGGGTTGGAAGCCGGGGCAGCCGGGTTATGGCGGCCGACCCGATGGCGCAGCGGTCGATTCGCAAGGCAACTACTGGTGCTCGCTCTTCGAAGGCCAGCGCCTCGCGCGGCTGTCGCCGCAAGGCGATGTCGTCGCTGAAATCGAATTGCCTGCACGTTGCCCGACCATGCCCTGCTTCGGTGGCAAGGACCTGCGCACGCTCTACGTCACGACCGCGCGCGAAAAGCGGCCCGCCGACGAGCTCGAGACATTCCCTTTGTCGGGCCACGTCTTCGCAATGGACGTCGATGTTCCGGGACTGCCGGTCAATTTCGTCAGGACCTGATCCAAAAAAATTCAACGCCGGTGCGGGCGCCCGCGTGGGCGGTGCGCGCTTACCATTGGCCAATGACTGCCGAGCAGGTGATCGCAAAGATCCAGGACGCTGTGTCGCGTGGCGTGCCATTGCGCATCCGCGGTGGCGGCAGCAAGGATTTCTACGGCGAGCCGGCGCACGGCGAGGAGCTTTCGACACTGGGTCTTTCGGGCATCACGAGCTACGAGCCGAGCGAGCTCGTCGTCACCGTGAAAGCGGGCACGCCGCTCTCGAAGCTCGAATCGGTCCTCGCCGAAAGAGGGCAGTGCCTGCCATTCGAGCCGCCGCACTTCGCTGGCAACGCAACTGTCGGGGGAATGGTCGCCGGCGGCTTGAGCGGTCCGGCGCGCGCGAGCGCCGGTCCGGTGCGCGATTACGTATTGGGCCTGTCGATGATCAACGGTCGCGGCGAGCTGCTTACCTTTGGCGGCCAGGTGATGAAGAACGTCGCGGGCTACGACGTTTCTCGCCTGATGGTGGGCGCGCTCGGCACGCTGGGGCTGATCGTCGAAGTGAGTCTCAAGGTCCTGCCGATCGCGCCTTCGGAAGCGACGCTGGCCTTCGATCTATCGCAGCGCGATGCATTGCGCCGGCTGAACGAATGGGGCGGCCAGCCGCTGCCGCTCAATGCGAGTTGCTGGATCGACGGCAAGCTGCTTCTTCGTCTTCGCGGGGCGGTCGCCGCGGTCGATGCCGCATGCCGCGCGCTGGGAGGCGAGCGCGCGACGTTTGACTGGACCGGATGCCGCGACCAGACGCTGTCGTGGTTCACGCAGTGTGGTGGCACGGACCTTTGGCGCATCTCGGTTGCGCAGACTGCGCCTGTGCTCGATCTGCCGGAGCCGCCGCTCGTCGAATGGCATGGCGGCCTGCGCTGGGTGCGCACAAATGCAGGCGAGGGTGCGCGCATTCGCGACACGGCCGCGCGCGCGAGTGGCCACGCGACCTTGTTCGCGCCTGCGGATTCGGCTTCGACGAATCGATTCACGCCGCTCGCAGCGCCGCTCGACCGAATCCATCGAGAGCTCAAGCGCGAGTTCGATCCTGCCGGCATCTTCAATCGCGGCCGGCTCTACCCGGACTTCTGAATGCAGACCCACCTGTCCGCGCAGTATCGAGACACGCCCGAAGGGCGCGAAGCCGAAGCGATCCTGCGCAAGTGCGTGCACTGCGGTTTTTGCACGGCGACTTGCCCGAGCTACCAGGTGCTCGGCGACGAGCTGGACGGGCCGCGCGGCCGCATCTACCTGATCAAGCAGGTGCTCGAAGGCGAGGCGCCGACGCGCGAGACGCAGCTGCATCTGGATCGATGTCTCACCTGCCGCAATTGCGAATCGACATGCCCGAGCGGCGTGGAATATGGCCATCTCGTCGACATAGGCCGCAAGGTGGTCGACGAGAAGGTGCCGCGCGGCTTCGGCTCGCGCGTCGTGCGATGGGCGTTGAAGGAAGGTCTCACATCGCCGCTCTTCGCGCCGGCGATGGCGCTCGGGCGCGCGGTGCGGCCGCTGCTGCCGCCGGTGCTGAAGGACAAGGTGCCGCCAAAGCAGGATGCCGGCGCATGGCCCACGCGCCAACACACGCGCAAGGTGCTTCTGCTGGAAGGCTGCGTGCAGCCGGCGATGATGCCGAACATCAACGCGGCCACTGCGCGCGTGCTCGATGCGGCGGGCATGCAGACCATCGTCGCAAAAAAGGCGGGCTGCTGCGGCGCGGTCAAGTTTCACCTTGACGACCAGGCGGGTGGCCTTGCCCAGATGCGCACCAACATCGATGCGTGGTGGCCTTTCATCGAACGCGGCGACATCGAAGCGATCGTGATGAACGCATCGGGCTGCGGCGTGACGGTCAAGGAATACGGCCACCATCTCGCGCGCGACGCTGCCTATGCACAGAAGGCGCAGCGCGTCAGCGAACTCACGCGTGACCTGGGCGAGCTGTTGCCGGGCGTCGTTCCCGCATTGCGTGGCAGGGTGCA
>DATJJL010000034.1:0-7417 GCA_035492155.1 Ramlibacter sp.
CGACCAGCGCGAATGCGGCGGGCCACACCAAGGTGCTCGCCAATACGAGCCACCACGCAACCACAGCCAGATACAGCTTCAGCTCCTTCACGTCGCGCCACACCAGCTTGAAGTGCTTGCGCCCGATCGCACCACGCAGCAATTCGCCGATACCGCAGACGTACTTGGAGCGCCAACGCCGCATCAGCAGCGAATAAGGCGGGATGTCGTGGCCGAAGTGCGAGCAGCAAGGCTCGGTCAGCCGCCAGAGTTTCCATCCACGCGCACGCAAGCGCGCACCGAGATCGAATTCCTCGTAGGCGTGCAGGTTGCGGTCCGACAAGTACCCGGCTTCTTCGATCGCGATGCGACGATACAAGCCGCCGCCATCGAGGCGATCGACTTCGCCCGGCTGCAGGTGGCCGTGGTTGCGCGCGCCGCGCTCGCGGTATTCGAGGCTCTCGGTGTTCAGCTCGATGAGGCGCCCACCCACGCCGCCGACTTCCGGATGCTGCGCGAGGAAGGTCAGCGCCTGTTCCAGAAACCCCGGCTCCATGCGCATGTCGCCGTCGAGCAGGTAGATGAAATCGCCGAGCGCATGCTGGAAGCCCAGTTGCGCACCGATGCCGCAGCAGCGTTCGTTCGCATGCGCGAGCTGCACCACGCGCACCGGGTATTGCGACGCGAGCTCCACCGTGCGGTCGCTCGAGCAGCTGTCGGCCAGCACGACTTCGCCGCCGACCCGTGCGACAGCCGCGAGGCTCGTTTCGATGGCGGCGCAGATGTTCTTCTCTTCGTCGAGCGCCTTGATGACGACCGTCACGATCATGGCAATGTTCCCTGTTGCGCGAAGGCATCGGCGCTGTTCAGGCGCCAGCGTTGCCAGCGTTCGGCAACCTTGGCCGGCGCGAGAAGCGCAAGCAGGAAGGTGATTTGCCAGCGCCTGCCGATGGCGGCAGAGCGCGCCGACATCAGCCAGCGCAGCGCTTCGCGCCGCCGGCCCGCCGCGAGTTCCTCGCGCGCGATCGTGATCTCCTGCTGCGCGACGAACCACAGCGCCGAGCGGCTGAAGCGCTCGGGAATCGTTCCGTCCATCGCGTGAATGCGCATGCGCGCAAGATAAGCGGGCAAATTGCCCTGGTGTCCCTTTGCGGCGAGCGAGCCGGCCACTTCGACACGGTAGGCAGCGAGCGGCGCGTGCACCAGTGCCACGGGTGCCTGGTCGGCGATGCGGAACCACACGTCGAGGTCTTCGCCGAACGATTCGCCCACGGCGAAGCACGGCTGCATGGCCTTCAGCCGCTGCGCGCGCACGGCGACGCTGCTCGTGAAGAACGGATGCATCCTCATCCAGCGTGCGCGCAGGTCGTCGATCAGCTCCACTTCGCAGAACGCTTCGGGGAGCAACCATTCGCCCGGTTCTTCGTCGCCGGCGATCTTCACGAAACCCGATCCGATGAGATCGGCTTCCGGACAGGTCATGTGCGCCTTGGCGATGTACGCGAGGAATTCGGGGTGATGCCAGTCGTCGGCATCGAGGAAGGCGATCCACTCGCCGGTTGCCAACTCGATCGCGTGGTTGCGCGCGGCCGAGACGCCCGCGTTGCGCTGCCGAACGACGCGCACGCGAGGATCGCCGATCGCCTCCGCCAGCTCGGCGCCGCCGTCGGTCGATCCGTCGTCGACGACGATCACCTCGTGCGGCGACAAGCTCTGTGCCAAGGCCGACTCGACCGCACTCACGATGAACGCGGCTTTGTTGTAAAGGGGGATGACGACGGAGAACTTCACGCCGGCGCTCCTCCGTAGGCATGCCTCGGCCTGGGCTGTGTGGCCTGCACGCGCAGCGAAGCGGCGGCCGCGATCGTCACGACGAGCAAGAGGTGCGCAAAGAACTCGGTGCCGTAGCCGAAGATGTTGAGCGGCACTTCGCTGACCGAACGCAGCGCCAGTGCGATGAACAGCGCGGCGCTCAGGCCGCCGGTGCGGCGCGCGTAGCGAAGCGAAAGCACGAGCAGCACGGCGGCGTAGGCGACGAGCGCCACGGCGCCGACACCGCCCGACCGCGCGAGCGTGTCCATGAACTGGTTGTGCGCGTTCGTCGCATTGGGCATGTGGATCGCCATGCGGAAGTCGTCGTCGAACAGGCCCGGGCCGTAGCCGAACCACTTGTGCGCATCCCACTCCTGCCACGCGACGGCCCAGATCTGGTCGCGGCCCGTGAGCGTCATGAGCTGTTCGCCCTGCTGCGTATCGAGGAAACCGGAGACGTCGCCGCCGAGATCGGTGAAAAGTGCGACGACAAGCACCGCAGCGCCGGCCACCATCACGCCCAGACACAGCAGGATGCCGAAGCTGCCCTCGCGCGGATCGGAAATGCGCTGCCATGCGGAAGGGCCGTGACGCATGAGCACCATGGCAATCGCGCACAGCACGAAGCCGATCCACGCTGTCTTCGATTGCGCGAAGAAAAGCACACCCAGGCCGAGCAGCCACGCGGGCCAGTTGATCCAGCGCGAGCGATACGGACGCGCCCACAGCAGCAGGAGAGCCGTCTGCGCGAGCATGCCCATGGCGACGGGGTGCGGCGCGAGGCCGCCCAGGCGCGGAACACCGGGCAGAAGGCCTTGCGTGTACGACTCGTCCAGCACGAGGGTCGGCCAGACGACGACCAGCACCGAGCTCACGAGCATCAGGACGAAGAGCGCATCGCGCGCACGATCGACGATGCGGCCGATCTCCTGCGTCGTCACGACAAGGCCGGCGAACCCGATGATGAGCGTGTAGACGAACTCGTGCGAGATCTGCCGATGCGCGCCCAGCAACGCGGGCGCAGCCACCGTGCCGAACCAGAAGCAGGCGAAGGCTGCGGTGAGTGCGGGCGAAGGCATGAGGTCGCGACGCGCGAAATGCGCCGAGATTCGTTCGGCGGACGCAAGGAGCAGCACGACGGAGACGCCGCGCTGGATCCACGGCATCGCGGGATGGTGGACGGTTTCGGCCAGACCCGCGAGTTCCGCGAAGGCAAGCGACAGGTTGCGCTGCGACAGCAGCACGTCGATCGCGCCGAGCAGGAGCATCAGGGGCAGGGCCCAATGGAACCAGCCGCCGGAGTGATCGGAGTTCCTGGTCATAGGACGGGTTCTTGAACGGGTTCGACTCGCGGCGCGAGGCGCGCGCCGATCACGGGCAGCACGCGCGACAGCGCCATGCGCGCTTCGTTTCCGAGCGCGTCGGGTTTGAAAAGAAGCACGGCCAGCATCGCCATCGCCGCGAACGATCCACCGGCGATGAGTGCGACGAGCGGCGAGCCGACGGCGGCGGTGGCCTCCTGGCCGGCGAGCGTGGCGCAGGCGCTCAGTGCGCTGAGCGCGACACCGCGAGCCGCATAAGGCGCAAGCGTGCGCCAGTGCAGGTCGAGCGCACGCAACGACGCCGTGACGATCACCACTGCGCGAATCACGATCGCTGCGCACGAGACGATCGCCACGCCGCGCACGCCGGCGGGTGCGACGAGCCACCACGCCGGAACGATGATCGCGAGCAAGGGCAGCTGCAACAGGAACTCGTACTGCTTGCGGCCGGTGTTCCACAGCACAGGTGTCGACAGTCCGAAGCATGCCCACGCGGGCAGGCACAGGAACATCACCGCGAGCACCCACGCCGTTTCCGACCAGGCATTGCCGTAGAGGAACTGCACGAGGTCCGCCGAGAGCATCGCCATCACCACGGCCGCGGGCATGGCCAGCACGAGGATGCATGCGATGGCGAGCAGCCAGCCTTGCGCGAGACGCTCGCGGCTTTCCTGCAGCTTCGCGCCGGTCGCAACGAAAGCCGGCTGCATCGCGCCGACGAGCAACACGTTCGGGATCGACGCGAGGTTGTACGCGACGGTGAAGAGGCCGACGGCCTGCGCGTTCAGCACGCGGCCGATGATCACGCGGTCGAGGTTGCCCAGCAGCCAGTTGACGACATTGGTGAAGAACACCGCGCGCCCGGTGGTGAGCGCTTCGCCGCCTTCGGCGTGGCGAAACAAGGGCCTGAGCGAATGCGGCCGGGAGCGATACGTTGCGACCAGTGCCACTGCGGCCTGCACGACGCACGCCGTGCCCAGTGCATAAGCGCCGAACCCGGCGATCGCCATCGGCACGCCGACGCAAAGATATCCGGACGCGTAGCTTGCAAGTTGCACGAGGCCCAGCTTGCGGAAATTCAAATCGCGCTGCAGCAGGTAGGTTGCGGGCGCGGCCGCGGCCATCAACACGCTCGCGAGCGAAAGCAGCTGCACCATGCCTTCGACGCGGTCGTCGCCGAAGAAGTGCGCGATGAGCGGCGCGCACGCGAACATCAGGCAAGCCGACACGATGCCCGCGACCATCTGCCAGGTGAACGAGAAACGGATGTCCTCGTCGCTCACCTTTGGCAGCAGCATCAGGCTGTAGCTGAAACTCGCGCCCGAGAGAAAGCCCACGAACGTGAGCACCGCCATGCCGATGCCGTACACGCCGAAGTTGCCCGGCCCGAGCATGCGCGCGAGCGCAACCTGCGCGACGAACTGCAAGGCGAAGCGTGCGATCGTCGTGACCGCGCTCCACTTGAGCGCGCGTTCCGCGAGCGCCCCGATGGCGCCTGTGGTCATGAGCCGCTGGCGCCGTATCGACGCAAGGCGATGCCCGACATCAATGCCAGCGCGGCCAGGAGCATCGCGGTGCCGCCGCGGCGCGGACGGTCCTGGCCGTTCGCGTTGCGAGGCGTCTCGCGCACCGATTCGCGAACGGCGGGCGGTGCATCGTCGGGCGTGCCTGCTGCTGCTGTCTTGATGATCCCTTGTGCGGGTTCTGCGGCGGCATGAACCGTTGCTCTGGTCGCGGGGTGGCTCGTTGTCGTCATCGTTGTCGCAGGTGCGACGCACTGGGCGACGGCACCTTGCGCGACGATGCAGAGAAAAAGGGCGAACGATCTGTGCATCTGGGTCATTCCTCGCAAGGCTTGCAATCGATTCTGAGTCACGTGCTCGAGTGGTGGAGGTCCTCTGGCCCGATGGAGCTACCGCTTCTTCTCTCGGGGGGATGTTGCGCTGCATCGTAGGAAAACTCAGCGGCGCCGCCTGTAGGACGCCTGCGACTTTTCGAAGGGACGCGCGACGACAGTGCGCGTCAGGGCTGGACGGCGTGCGCCTGCGGCGCGCGCCGTGGCCGCGCGAGCCAACGCCGAGTCCACTCACGGCCGGGCGTTTCCACCCAGCGATAGGTGAACGCGCTGAACGCGAGCGTGGTGGCAAGCGCAGCCACGTAGAACAGCGTGCCTTCGAGATCGTTGCGGCCGTAGGCGATCATCCATTGACCGCCTGTCAATTGCATCGGCGTCCACAAGTCCACGTGCGTGAGCCGCTTCACGATCGCGGGCAGGATGAGCACGACGAAAAAGTGCGTGAGATAGATCGAGTACGACACCATGCCGAGCCACTTGAGCGGCCGCGAATGGAAGACGCGGCTTACCCATCCGCCCTCGGCCGCGAAAACCAGCACGGCCATGGCGAACACGAATGGCGCGAGGAACGACAGCGGCGACGTTCCCGCCGTCGAGACGAAAAACACCACGGCCGCAACGACGGCAACTTCGGTGAGCGTGGCGACGCCGGCGTTGGGCGCGCGGCGCATCGGCGCCGCGTTGTAGAGGCGATAGCAGGCAACGCCCAGCGCGAAGCCGAACAGGCAGCGCACGAAGCCCCAGTCGAATGTGGTGTCCATGCCGGACTTCGACAGGTGCAGCAATGCGATCGGCGCGGCGATGGCCGTGGCGACCAGTAGCCAGTTGCGCATGCCAAGCCATGCGATCACGAGTGCGAAGGTGACGTAGGTCCACCACTCGGTGCTGATCGACCAGCTCGGCCCGTTCCAGGTCAGGCTGTCGTGCACGCCCATGCTTTGCACGAGGAAGATGTTCGTGATCACCGCCGATGGGCTGTTCGGGCCGGTGAATGCATCGGCATGCGTGGCCAGCCTGAGCGACTCATAAACGACGAAACACAGCAACATGAAAAGATGCAGCGGGTACACGCGCCCCAGCCTCAGGATGAGGAAGCGTTTGACGCCGGGCCAGTCACCGAGTTTCGAAGCGTAATTCCATGCAATCACGAAACCGGAAAGCACAAAGAAGAAGTCGACGAAAAGATAGCTGTTGCGCACCAGCCCGACCGAGTAGATCGGGCTGTGTCCGTGGAAGTGGAAAAGGACGACGAGGCACGCGCAGATGCCGCGCCATCCATCGAGCGCCTCGAAGCGTGTCGTGGCAGTTGTCGCGGCAGTGGCAGGCATGGCCGAACGATTCTTCCACCTTTGCAGGCGCGGCGGCTGGCACCTTCGAGGGGACTCGCACTTGTCCTACACAAGTAAAAAGAAGCGTTACATAGCATGGGCTTCATGCGTCACAGCCGCAACGAACACGCGCGCGTCCAGGCGCTTCAGCACGAAGTGCAGCGTGCCGAGGCCGACTACCAGCGGCTGCGCGGGGCCTACCTCGAGATCGCGCGCAACGAGCCGGGGCATGAAGTCGCCCTGGCGATGATCGGTGCGGACATGGACCGCGCGCATGCGCATCTGCAGGCGCTCATCGGCCTGCCGCGGCTGCCGTTCACGCACGAGCCGAGCACTGTGGTGCGTCGCGAAGCGCAGCGCGAACACGAAGAGTAAGAAATGTCCACCCCCGAAGCGCCTTCGGCGCCTCCCCCTCAAGGGGGCGCCACCAGCGGCCCAGCAAAGCCGGATCCGCGGTGGCCCGCGAACAGTCAAGGTCGATGATTTCATACGAGGTTGATCCGAGCCTGCATAGCTACGAGCCGCACGGCGAATCGCTGGACGACGGGTTCTCGCGGCGCGCGGCGACGCACCCTGTCGAGCCCGAACCGCCACCGCAGCAGCCGGACGCACCGAATCCTTCCCACTTGCCCGTCGAGCCGGAATTCGCGCCCCCGATGCCGCCGGCCGATGCCGAAAACCCGCAGCCTGCATCACCGAAGATCTGAACCCATGTCCTATCCCACCCAACCCGGCATCACGCCACCCGCACCCGGCCAGGAAAAGGAAGAGCCCGATCTCTGGCAGGAAGACGACATTCCCGTCGACAACGAAGACACATCGGCTCATCATCGCGACATCGAAGATCACAGCCCATGACGCGATGACGCACGCGCCGACTCCGGTCACACCGCCGGACGAGCAGACACCCAAGCCGGACAATCCGGAGCCTTTGCAGCAGCCGACCGATCCGGAAAAGCGCGGAACGCATCCGCCGCGGGATGAGAGCGAGCATCCAAAAAATCCCAAGCAGCCGAACGCAGAGGGCGCAGAGGTTTCGCAGAGGACGCTGAAGCAAATGTCCTTGAAGAAAACTTTGCGCGCTCTGCGTTTACTCTGCGCCCTCTGCGTTCGGCTGTTCA
>DATJJL010000035.1:0-2453 GCA_035492155.1 Ramlibacter sp.
CCGGCGCTTGAAGTGAGCGAAGAAGAATTCGATCGCGTGTATGCGATCAACGTGAAGAGCATCTACCTCTCCACGATCCATGCCGTGCCCGCGTTTCGTGCGAACAAGGGCGGCGTGTTCATCAATATTGCTTCGACGGCAGGCATCCGCCCTCGCCCGGGCCTGACCTGGTACAACGGATCGAAGGGCGCCGTGATCACGACGAGCAAGTCGCTGGCCGCCGAGTTCGGCCCCGACAACATCCGCGTGAACTGCATCAACCCCGTCTTCAACCCGGACACCGGCCTGTCGGCCGAGTTCGCCGGCGGCCCGGTCGACGAGGCGCGGCGTGCAAAATTCCTCGCGACCATCCCGCTTGGTCGCTTCTCGACATCGCTGGACGTGGCCAATGCGGCGCTCTACCTTGCAAGCGACGAAGCCGCCTTCATCTCGGGGGTTTGCATCGAGGTGGACGGCGCAAGGTGCGCGTAGCCCACCCCCGAAGCGCCTGCGGCGTCCACGGTGGCCCTTGAAAGTGTCCGGGTTATGCCAAGGTGATCGGGCTGAAGGAAAATGAAGGCGTGGCAGAGCGTGTAATTCCCGTTATTGACCAGCGCGCCGCGATTCGCGCGGCGACGGTACCTGCGCGCGCTGTCCAGCCGACGGGTCTCGTCGCCGACCAGCTCGGCCGTGCGCTGCGCGACCTGCGCATCAGCGTGACGGACCGCTGCAACTTCCGCTGCAGCTACTGCATGCCGAAGGAAGTTTTCGACAAGGACTACACCTACCTGCCGCACTCGGCCCTGCTCTCGTTCGAGGAGATCACGCGAGTGGCGCGCATGTTCGTGCAGCACGGCGTGCACAAAATTCGCCTCACGGGCGGCGAGCCCCTGCTGCGCAAGAACATCGAGGTTCTCATCGAACAGCTGGCACAGCTGCGCACTGTCGACGGCACGCCGCCCGACCTCACGTTGACCACGAATGGTTCGCTGCTCGCACGCAAGGCCAAGGCGTTGAAGGCCGCGGGGTTGAATCGGGTCACCGTCAGCCTCGACGGTCTCGACGACGCCGTGTTCCGCCGCATGAACGATGTCGACTTTCCCGTGGCCGAAGTATTGGCAGGCATCGATGCGGCACGGGACGCGGGGCTCGGGCCGCTGAAGATCAACATGGTGGTCAAGCGCGGCACGAACGAGCACGAGATCATCCCCATGGCGAGGCATTTCAAAGGCACGGGCATGGTGCTTCGCTTCATCGAATACATGGATGTCGGCGCAACCAACGGCTGGCGCATGGACGAAGTCGTGCCCTCCGCCGAGGTGATCGAAATGATCCAGCGCGAGATGCCGCTCGTGGCGCTCGAAGCAACGGCGCCCGGCGAAACCGCGCAGCGCTGGGCTTATGCGGACGGCAGCGGGGAAGTCGGCGTGATCAGCAGCGTCACGCAAGCCTTCTGCAGCGATTGCAACCGAGCGCGCTTGTCGACCGAAGGCCAGGTTTATCTGTGCCTCTTCGCGACGCATGGGCACGATTTGCGATCGCTGCTGCGCGGCGGCGCGGGCGATGAAGAGCTCGCGTCCGCCATCGGCCACATGTGGCAGCAGCGCGATGACCGCTACTCGCAATTGCGCGGTACGGTGCCTGCCGACACGACGGCAGGCGCACGCCGGGTCGAGATGAGCTACATCGGCGGATGATCGAGCGCGAAGACATCACGGGCTTGATCCTTGCGGGTGGCCGCGGCTCGCGCATGGGCGGCGTCGACAAGGGCCTGCAGAACTTCAATGGCATGCCGCTCGCGCTCGGGGCCTTGCTGCGGCTGCAGCCGCAAGTCGGCCACGCAATGATCAATGCCAACCGAAACCTCGGCGCGTACGAATCGTTCGGCGTGCCGGTGTGGCCCGATGTTCTGCCCGACTACGCAGGCCCGCTCGCCGGTTTTCTCACGGGTCTGGAGAACTGCGAGACGCCGTGGCTCGTCAGCGTGCCGTGCGACACGCCGCTCTTCCCGCTCGATCTTGTCGACCGCCTTGCGCGAGCGGCTCACGACCAGCAGGCGGATATCGCGATGGCCGCCGCGCGTGAGGAAGATGGACAGATCCGCACGCAACCCGTGTTCTGCCTGCTGCGCATCGATTTGCTGGAGAGCCTGGTGAAGTTCACCCATGGCGGTGGACGCAAGATCGACAAGTGGACGGCCATGCACAAGACGGCCGTCGTCACTTTCGATGCGCCCGGCGATCCGCCGCGCGCGTTCTTCAACGCGAACACGTTGGGCGAATTGCACGACCTCGAAAAATCATGAAGAGCCTTGCCGAGATCGCCGCGCAATTGCAGGGCTACGACCCGAAGGCGCTTTCCGCCGACGCGGTGAACGAATTCCTCGCGCATCTCGTTGAGCCCGTGCGCGAGATTGAATCGGTTTCGGTCATCGAGGCACTCGGCCGCGTGCTCGCGCAAGACATCGTGTCGCC
>DATJJL010000036.1:0-4520 GCA_035492155.1 Ramlibacter sp.
CACCGGTGCTTGCGCGAATTCCCATTGCTGGCGCCACTGCGGGTGCAGCTCCCCCACGAAGCCGATACGGTCTGCACCGACCCACACGCTCGCGCAGCGGCCCGGATGCATCGCCGGATGTTCGGCAGGCTCGAAGCTCGCAATCATCGGTGCGAGAAGCGCTTCGACATCGCCCTTGACGTCGAAGAAGTCGGCGGGGCTTTCCTTGCGCGCCCACTGCAGGCCGTCGACGTTGCCGTAAGCCAGGCCTGCGACGCGCATCGGCTGGCGAACGCCGCGCACGGTGGTGTCGGTCGTGTGCACAGTGGAATCGCGCATGAAGACACGCCCAACCTCGAAGACACGCACGCGCTCCGCCCTGCGATCGAGGTTGAACTTGAGCGCCTGCAGCAAAGAGGCGACAAGCGATGAACGCATGACGCTCATCTGGCTCGCGATCGGGTTGAGAAGCCTGACCGGATCGGCGTTGCCGGCGAGATCCTTCTCCCATGCTTCTTCGACGAAGCTGAAGTTGATCGTCTCGAAATAGCCCAGCCCGGCGAGCAGGCGGCGCACCGCGAAGCGGCTACGCTGCGATTCCGGCCGCACGCGCGCCGCAATCGGCGCAAGCGGCGGCGTGGTCGGCAGATTGTTGTAGCCGATGATGCGAGTGACCTCCTCGATGAGGTCTTCCTCGATGGTGAGGTCGAAGCGATAAGCGGGCGGCGTGACCGTGATGAGTCCGTCTTTTGCCTGGGCAAGCAATCCGAGTCGCTGGAACGCATCCAGGCATTGCGCCTCGCTGACGGGCATTCCGATGACCTTGGAAGCTCGGGCCACCCGCAATGAAACAGGCTTGCGCTCGGGCAGCCTGGCGATCTGGTCGTCCATCGGGCCGGCCTCGCCGCCACAGATGTCGATGATCAGGCGAGTGATGTGTTCGATGTGCTCGACGGTCTGGGCCGGGTCGACGCCGCGCTCGAAACGATGGCCCGCGTCGGTCGAAAAGTTGTAGCGGCGCGAACGGCCCTGGATCGCTTCGGGCCACCAGAACGCGGCTTCGACATAGACGTTCTTCGTGTCGTCCGACACTGCCGTCGCGTCACCGCCCATGATGCCGGCCAGCGATTCGACCTCGCGATCGTCGGCGATGACGCCCACCTTCTCGTCAACCGAGACGGTGTTGCCGTTCAGCAGCTTGAGCTGTTCGCCCGGCTTGCCCCAGCGCACATCGAGCGCGCCGTGAATCTTGTCGTAATCGAAGATGTGCGACGGGCGGCCGAACTCGAACATCACGTAATTCGAGATGTCCACCAGTGCCGTGACGCTGCGCTGGCCGCAACGCGCGAGGCGATCGACCATCCATTGGGGCGTCTTGGCCTTCGTGTTCACATCGCGCACGACGCGACCGGAGAAACGTCCACACAGATCCGGCGCGCTGACTTTGACCATGAGCTTGGTGTTTTGCGTGGGCGTCACCGGCTCGAACTTCGGTTCCTTGAGCGGTGCACCCGTCAGCGCCGACAGTTCGCGAGCCACCCCGTACACAGACAAAGCATGCGCGAGATTCGGCGTCAGCTTGAGCGTGAACACGTGATCATCGAGGTCCAGCACTTCGCGGATGTTCTTGCCGATGGGCGTCGAAGCGTCGAGCTCGAGAAGACCACTGTGGTCGTCGTTCAACTTCAGCTCGCGGGCCGAGCACAGCATGCCCTGGCTTTCCACGCCGCGGAGTTTGCCGAGCTTGATTTCAAAGGGCTTGCCTTCTTCATCAGGCGGCAACTCTGCACCGACGAGCGCCGTGGGCACCTTGATGCCTACTCGCGCGTTGGGCGCTCCGCACACGATGTTCAAGAGAACGCCCTGCCCCACATCCACCTGGCACACGCGAAGGCGATCGGCATTCGGATGCTGGACGCATTCCTTGATCTCGCCGACGACCACCTTCTGGAAAGGTGGCGCAACGGGATGCAGGTCTTCGACTTCGAGGCCGCCCATTGTGAGCGTCTCGGCGATCTGCTGGGTCGAAAGAGGCGGGTTGCAGAACTCGCGCAGCCAGGACTCGGGAAATTGCATCGTCTTTTTCTCTTATCGGAACTGGCGAAGAAACCTGATGTCGCCATCGAAAAACAGGCGCAGGTCGTTCACGCCATAGCGCAGCATCGTGAGGCGGTCCGGGCCCATGCCGAAAGCGAAGCCGATGTACTTCTCGGGATCGAGGCCCATGTTCTTCACGACCGTGGGGTGCACCTGGCCGGAGCCGGCCACTTCAAGCCAGCGGCCAGCAAGCGGTCCGTGCTGGAACTGGATATCGATCTCGGCGCTGGGCTCCGTGAACGGAAAGAAGCTCGGGCGGAACCTCAAAGCCAGATCGTCGCTTTCGAAGAACGTGCGGCAGAAGTCCGTGAAGATGACCTTGAGGTCCTTGAAGCTCACGTTCTCGCCCAGCCAGAGGCCTTCGCATTGGTGGAACATCGGCGAATGTGTTGCGTCACTGTCGACGCGATACGTCCGGCCGGGTGCGATCACACGGATTTCGGGCATCTGCTTACCTGCGTACTTCTTCACGTGCGCATGCGCATAGCGCACCTGCATCGGACTCGTGTGCGGACGCAGGTTGTAGGGGATGCCATCGTCGCCATTGATGTCCACGTAGAACGTGTCCTGCATGGAACGCGCGGGATGGTTCGGTGGGTTGTTCAGCGAGGTGAAGCTGTGCCAGTCGCTTTCGAGCTCGGGGCCGTCGGCCACGTCGAAGCCCATGCTCGCGAATATCTGCTCGATGCGCTCCAAGGTGCGGCTGACCGGGTGCATTCCGCCGGGTTCGCGCAGGCGACCGGGCAACGAGACGTCGAGCGCTTCGGCCTTGAGCTGCGCTTCCAGTTCCGCATGTGCCAACGCCTGGCGGCGATCGTTCAATGCCGCTTCGATCGCCTGCTTCGCCTGGTTGATCGCCGCGCCGCGCGTCTTTTTCTCCTCGACGGAGAGCGCGCCCAGGCCCTTCATCAGGTCGGTAATTCGGCCCGACTTTCCGATGAATTGCGCCTTGGCATTTTCGAGATCCGCAGGCGTTGCGGCCTTCGAGAAGGCTTCGCGCGCGTTGTCGACGATGGAATCGAGATCAGTGGTGGTCATAACAAAAAACAGGGCTAGAGCCAACGGCCCTAGCCCTGTCTTGATTTAGGTTTGCGCCGGAAGCCTGTAAAGGCTCCCACCGAGAACTCAAGCAGCCAGCTTGGCCTTGACTTGCTCCACGATGCCCGCAAAGGCTGCCGGATCGTGCACGGCGATATCGGCGAGAACCTTGCGGTCGATCTCGATACCGGCCTTGCGGATGCCGTTGGCGAATTGGCTGTAGGTCAGGCCGTTCGCACGAGCCGCTGCATTGATACGCGCGATCCACAGCTGGCGGAACACGCGCTTCTTGGTGCGGCGGTCACGGTACGCATACTGGCCCGCCTTCATCACCGCTTCCTTGGCGATGCGGAAGACGTTGCCGCGGCGACCGCGGAAGCCCTTGGCAAGGGCGAGGACCTTCTTGTGACGGGCGCGGGCCGTTACACCACGTTTGACGCGAGGCATGTGATCTCTCCTTCTTGGTGGTGATTACAGGCCGGCGAACGGCAGCATGGCCGCCACGTGACCCATGTTGGTCTCGTGGACGCCCACGGCACCGCGCAGGTGACGCTTGTTCTTGGTGGACTTCTTCGTCAGGATGTGACGCTTGAAAGCCTGTCCGCGCTTGACGGTGCCGCCCGGGCGGACGCGCAGGCGCTTTTTCGCCCCGCTCTTGGTCTTCATCTTGGGCATGTGAATGCTCCTTCTTTCGCTCTTCAATTTGTGCTCGTGAGGCGCCGCGAATGCTTCGCGTCTTGATGGCCCCGAGCCACTTCTTTTCCAACCCCTCTCGGGGTTGTTCTTTACGCCTGCGCCGCTTGCTGTTCGGCGGCTGCCGGCTTGGTCGCAACGGGCTGCTTCTTCTTGCCCGGCGCAATCATCATGATCATCTGGCGTCCCTCGAGCTTGGGGAACTGCTCCACCACGATCAGGTCCGCCAACTCATCGCGGATCCTGTTCAGAAGCGCCATTCCGAGCTCCTGGTGAGTGATCTCGCGGCCGCGGAAGCGCAGCGTGATCTTCACCTTGTCGCCCTCCGCCAGGAAGCGGCGGATGTTGCGCATCTTGATGTTGTAGTCGCCCTCGTCCGTGCCCGGCCGGAACTTGACTTCCTTGATCTCTATGACCGTCTGCTTGGCTTTCGCTTCCGCTGCCTTCTTCTGTTCCTGGTACTTGAACTTGCCGTAATCCATCAGCCGGCACACAGGCGGGCTTGCAGTGGCAGCAATTTCAACCAGGTCCACATCCAGCTCACCCGCCATTCGCAGGGCTTCTTGCAAACTGACGATGCCGATCGGCTCGTTGTTGGGTCCGCTCAAGCGGACTTCCGGGGCCATGATCTCCCGGTTGAGGCGGTGCTTGCGTTCCTCGCGCTGGCGGCGGTCGCGAAAATCAGTAGCGATGGTCTGTTGTCCTTAATTCAA
>DATJJL010000037.1:0-5916 GCA_035492155.1 Ramlibacter sp.
CCCCGTGATGTCGCTGGGCGAAACGCTGCTTCGCCCTACCGCGATGCTCTACCGCAATCTCGCGAGCATGGATGTGGAGGAGTCGATCCGCGGCAACCCGATCGATGGCGTCGTGCTGCTGATGGGCTGCGACAAGACGACGCCTTCGCTCGTCATGGGCGCATCGAGCGTCGACCTGCCGACCATCGGCGTTTCGGGTGGGCCGATGCTCAACGGCAAATGGCGCGGGCAGGAGCGTGGCTCGGGCACCGGCGGGTGGAGCATGAGCGAACAGGTGCGCGCAGGCACGCTCAAGCTGCAGGATTTCTTCGAGGCCGAAAGCTGCATGCATCGCAGCCACGGCCACTGCATGACGATGGGCACCGCTTCGACGATGGCCAGCATGGTCGAAGCACTCGGCCTTGGCTTGCCGGGCAACGCGGCGTATCCCGCTGTCGACGGACGACGCAACGTGATCGCGCGCGAAGCGGGCCGCCGCATCGTGGACATGGTGCATGAGGACCAGAAGATCTCGAAGGTGCTCACGCGCGAGGCTTTCGAAAACGCCATCCGCACGCTCGCGGCCATCGGCGGGTCAACCAACGCGGTGATCCACCTGATCGCGATTGCGGGTCGGCTCGGCGTGAAACTCACCGTCGACGATTTCGAAAAGCTCGGCAGCGAGATGCCGTGCCTCCTGAACCTGCAGCCCTCGGGCCAGCACCTGATGGAGGACTTCTGCTACGCGGGCGGCCTTCCCGTCGTGATGAAGGAAATCTCGAAGCACCTTCACCTCGACGCGGTCACTGCCAATGGCAAGACCGTGGGCGAAAACATCGCTGGTGCCCAGAACTGGAACCCTGAGGTGATCTATTCGCTCGACAAACCGTTCAAGGATCACGCCGGCATCGCGGTGCTGCGCGGCAACCTCGCGCCGCGTGGAGCGGTGATCAAGCCCAGTGCGGCGACGCCTGCGCTCATGAAGCACAAGGGCCGTGCCGTGGTGTTCGAGGATTCGGAAGATTTCCATCGACGCATCGACGACGAAAGCCTCGACGTCGACGAGACCTGCGTGCTCGTGCTGAAGAACTGCGGGCCCAAGGGTTATCCGGGCATGGCCGAAGTGGGCAACATGCCGCTGCCTCCCAAGGTGCTGCGCAAGGGCATCACCGACATGGTTCGCATCAGCGACGCACGCATGAGCGGCACGGCTTACGGCACCGTGGTGCTGCACACCTGCCCGGAAGCCGCAGCGGGCGGGCCGCTTGCTGTCGTTCGCAACGGGGACATGATCGAACTCGATGTGGCCAATCGCAAACTGCACCTGGACATCAGCGACGCGGAGCTTGCCGCGCGCCTGAAGGATTGGAAGGCGCCCAAGCCCCCGCTCGATTCCGGCTACTGGAAGCTCTATATCGATCACGTGTTGCAAGCCGACGAAGGTGTCGATCTCGATTTCCTCGTGGGCAAGCGGGGGTCGTTCGTGCCGAAGGACAACCACTGACATGAACGGCTCGCTCAAGCAGTTCGATCTTGCTGGGCGGACCGCGCTCGTCACGGGATCGAGTGCGGGCATCGGCTTCGCGATCGCAGCGGGCCTGGCCGGCGCAGGCGCGCGCATCGTGCTCAATGGGCGCGATGTGTCCAGGCTCGAGGCCGCGGCGGCACGCCTGCGCGATGCGGGCGCGCATGTGTCGACGGCGGCCTTTGACGTGAAGAACGCTGCAGACGTCGATGCCGCCATCGAGAAGATCGAATCGGACTTCGGCCCGATCGACATCCTCGTGAACAACGCAGGGATGCAGCGCCGCGCGCCGCTTCACGAGTTCGACCATGCAGCATGGCGCGAGCTGATGGCGACCAATGTGGACAGCGTGTTCATCGTGGGTCAGGCCGTCGCGCGCCGCATGATTGCGCGCAAGAGCGGCAGCATCATCAACATCTGCTCGGTGCAAAGCGAGCTCGGCCGCCCGGGCATCGCGCCCTACACCGCGAGCAAAGGCGCGGTGAAGATGCTCACCAAAGGAATGGCGATCGACTGGGGCCCGCACGGCTTGCGCGTGAACGGCATCGGCCCCGGCTACTTCAGGACCGAGTTGAACCAGGCGCTGGTGGACAACCCCGAATTCAGCGCATGGCTCGTCAACCGCACGCCGTCGCGGCGATGGGGCAATGTCGAAGACCTCACCGGTGCCGCGATTTTTCTCGCGAGCGATGCATCGCGGTTCGTCAACGGCCACATCCTGTACGTGGACGGCGGCGTGACGGCAACGCTTTGAGGAAATGGAATGGACGCACTGGTGATCCACGCTGCGCGCGACCTGCGCGTGCAAGACGTGCCGGCGGACCCTCTCGGTGAACAGCAGCTTCGGGTGAAGGTGCGCTTCGGTGGCATCTGCGGTTCGGACCTGCACTACTTCAACCATGGCGGCTTCGGCACCGTGCGCGTGAAAGAGCCGATGGTGCTCGGCCATGAAGTGGCAGGCGTGATCGAGGAAGTCGGCGCCGGCGTGAAGGGCTTCGTCGCGGGCGAACGCATCGCGATCAGCCCCAGCCGGCCTTGCGCCGCATGCACGTATTGCCAGCAGGGCCTGCAAAACCACTGCCTGGATATGCGCTACTACGGCAGCGCGATGCGCATGCCGCACGTGCAAGGCGCCTTCCGGCGCGAGATCGTGTGCGATACAGCGCAGGCGCACAAGCTCGCCGACCATGTCAGCGAGCGTGAAGGCGCCATGGCCGAGCCTTTCGCCGTGGCGCTGCACGCGGTGCGCCGCGCAGGGCCGCTGCTCGGAAAGAACGTGCTCGTGACGGGCTGCGGCCCGATCGGCGCGATGGCCATCATCGCTGCGCGGCGCGCGGGCGCATCAACGATCGTGGTCACCGATGTCGGCGACTTTCCGCTGCGCGCCGCGCTTCAGGTCGGCGCCGACCGCGCGATCAACATCGCACAGGACGCGACGGGTCTCGCGCCCTACAGCGCGGAAAAAGGCTTCTTCGATGTGCTCTTCGAAGCCAGCGGCAACGAACGGGCATTGCGCGGCGCGTTCGACGTGCTGCGGCCGCGCGGCGTGATTGTCCAGCTCGGCCTCGGTGGCGAGATGACGCTTCCCATGAATGCCATCGTCGCGAAGGAGTTCGAGCTGCGCGGCACCTTCCGTTTTCACGAGGAATTCGGCATGGCCGTGGACCTGATGAACAAAGGGCTGATCGATTTGAAGCCGCTCATCTCCGCGACGGTGCCCTACCGCGATGCGGGCCGCGCTTTTGCGCTGGCGGCCGACCGCACGCAAGCCATGAAGGTGCTGCTGGATTTCGAATGAACACCGTCGGAATCGATTGGGGCACTTCGTCGCTGCGTGTCGCGCGACTGGACGAGCAAGGCCGAGCATTGGAAGAGCGCGAGTTTCCGCGCGGCATCCTCACCGTGCCTGCGGGCGGATTTCCGCAAGTGTTCGATGAGGCCTGCGGCGACTGGATGCGCGGCGATGCGCTCGCGCTGATGTGCGGCATGGTGGGCAGCAAGCAAGGCTGGAAGGAAGCTCCGTATGCGATCTGCCCCGCAGGCTTGCACGACATTGCGTCGCAGCTCACATGGATCGAGCCGGGGCGCATCGCGATCGTGCCGGGCCTCACGTGCGAGACGGACGGCGCACCGGACGTGATGCGCGGCGAAGAGACCAAGGCATTCGGTGTGATGAAGTTGATCGACGCGCAAGACGCGACGATCGTCATGCCCGGCACGCACTGCAAGTGGACGCGCGTTCGCGCAGGCCGCATCGAATCGTTCGCGACGTTCATGACGGGCGAGTTCTACGCGGTGCTTCGGCAGCATTCGATCTTCGCGCGAACGATGCCGGCCGAAGATGGCGACATCGACGAAAGCGCGTTCCTGCAAGGCGTGGATCACGCGATGCGCACCGGCAACCTCCTGCACGCGGCATTCAGCGCGCGAACCGTGTCGCTCTTCGATCGCGTTGCCAGCGCTGCTGCACCGAGCTACCTCTCAGGCCTTCTCATCGGCGAGGAGCTGCGCGCAGCTTCGCGCGATGAAGCCGTCGTGCTTGTCGGCGCGGACAAGCTGACGCGCCGCTACGCGCTCGCGCTGAAGCACCTCGGGATGACCTTCCGCACGCTCGGCCAGGAGGCCACATGGCTCGGCCTGCATTCGATCGCGCAAGAGATGAAGCTATGACCCTACCCCTCATCGCGATCCTGCGCGGCATTCAGCCGAACGAGGCGCTGGATGTCGGCCAGGCGTTGGCCGATGCAGGCTGGCACATGATCGAGGTGCCACTGAATTCGCCGCATCCGCTCGTTAGCATCTCGGCGTTGACTGCCGCGCATCCTCACTTGCTGATCGGCGCGGGCACGGTGCTGAATCCGGATCAAGTGCGAGAAGTCCACAAGGCCGGCGGCAAGCTCGTCGTTTCGCCCAACTTCAACGGGGATGTCGTGCGTGCGGCCGTGGATCTCGGGATGGTGTGTTTGCCCGGCGTGCTTACTGCGAGCGAAGCGTTCGCCGCGCTGGACGCAGGCGCAACGGGGCTGAAGCTTTTCCCCGCCGAGATGATTCCGCCTGCCGCGGTAAAGGCGTTGCGCGCCGTGCTTCCAGCGGCTGTGCAATTGCTGCCCGTCGGCGGAATCGACGTGACCAGCATGGCCACGTATCTCGCGGCCGGAGCCAATGGATTCGGAATCGGCTCGGCGCTCTACAAGCCCGGCCGCAGCGCCGATGAAGTCAAGCGCATTGCACTCGACTTCAAGGCGGCTTTCGAAGGAACGATCCGAGCCTGATTACTGGGCCGGCGGCGGAGGCTGCACGCCGACGAAGGCTGCCAGGTCGGGCGTCTGCATCGAGCCTTCGTGCGTGGTGATCGCGCCCGTCTGCGCGTTCTTCGTCACGAGCGAGGGCACCGAGTTGAAGCCGAACTTGTTGAACAGCTCGGTGTTCTTCTTCACGACCGCAAGCTGCGCCGAGACATCGCCTTCGGGCTTGATGCCGCCCTTGTGATCCATCATCGAATTCTCGTGCGCATCCATCGCGGCCACCGGGTCCTTGGCCGCGAGAATCGCTGCCGCCTGCGTGGCGCTGCTGTCGTTCAGCAGGCGAATCGGAATCCACACGAATTTCGCCTGCGACTTGAGCGGCTTGGCCGCATACCACAGCGCGCTGCAATGCGGGCATTGCGCGTCGTAGAACACGTAGACGGTGCGTGCGCTCATCGGCGAGCCGACGGTAAAGCCTTGCGCGCCGGCCTCGATCGCCTCGGTGGTGACGGGCTGCGACGTCGCCGCTGCGGCGGGCGCCGAGGTGGACGACGACGAGGACGGGGTTTCTTCCTTGCTGCAGGCGGCCAGCGCGAGCGCGACCAGCAGTGCAGCCGTGAGGGTGATCTTGTTCATTTCGCAACGATACCAAATCGCAGGTTCTTCGCCTCGGCCACCTCCATGTCCCTCGGGAGCGTGACGCCGTTTTTCACCGCGATGATCTCGGCCATGATGCTCACCGCGATCTCGGGCGGCGTCTTGCTGCCGACGTAGATGCCGATGGGCCCGCGCAGCCGCTTGAGCTCGGCCTCGGTCACGCCGAAGTGTTCCTGCATGCGCTCGTGCCGCGCCGCGTTGTTGCGCCGGCTGCCGATCGCGCCGACATAGAACGCATCGGTCTTCATCGCTTCGAGCAGCGCGAGATCGTCCAGTTTCGGGTCGTGCGTGAGCGCGACGACGCAGGTGCGCCTGTCGGGCTTGAATGCAGTGACGACATCGTCGGGCATCTCGGCGAGCACCTTCGCACCCGCGACGCTCCAGCCGCCGCGGTACTCCTCGCGCGGATCGCACACGGTGACCGAGAAGCCGCAAAAAAGCGCCATCGTCGCGAGGTATTCGGTCAGCTGGCCCGCGCCGATCAGCAGCATGCGGTATTCGGGGCCGAAG
>DATJJL010000038.1:0-4342 GCA_035492155.1 Ramlibacter sp.
CCGAGCAGCGCGCCCGAACTGGTTTGTCGCAAGGCGGTGGAAAGGTTGTAGTCCTGGCTCTGGTGATGCACCACGTGCGCGGCCCACAGCACCGCGCTCTCATGGCCCAGGCGATGCAGCCAGTAATAGCAGAAGTCGTAGAAGACGAGTGCGATCAGCCAGCCGTACCACGACAGCCAGAACTTGTCGTTGTGCCAGAGCGCGACGGCGCCATACACGGCGATATAGATGCCGTAGCGCAGCAGGTAAGTGAACACCTGCGTGACCTGGCTCAGCATGCCCAGGCTGATGCTCGTCACGGCATCGTTCAGCCGATAGGTGTTGCGGCGCTTGGCGAGCCCCCACGCGAACTCGATGCCGATCAAGAGGAAGAAGACCGGCGTCGCAAGGACGATGACTTGGTACGGGGACATACCACTATTTTTACGACAGCGCGGTGCAAGCAGTACAGGGTTTACATGACCGCGGCGACGCAGCCCGGCGATCTAGTCGTGTGCCACCGTGGATCCGGCTTTGCCGGTCCACCGGTGGCGCCCCCTTGAGGGGGAGGCGCCGCAGGCGCTTCGGGGGTGGGTCACGTTCCTGCGCCTCTGGCGTCAACCCTGATGATTCGCTCGACGATGCCGTCGCGCAGCCCGCCGATCACGCCGATCATGTGATCGTGCAGGTTGACCGTCGGGTCGCAGTGGCCGGGGATCAGCCACAGCGCGCGCCCGAGCGCCGGGACGCGCGTGCCGCCGCGCGCGGGCTTGAGGATGCCATGCTCGTCGCCGCCATTGAGGTATTCGAGCTCGCTTTCCGTTCCGACCGTCAGCACCTTGGGCAAACCCGAATCGATCGCGTGGCTCTTGTGGCCCGCGTCGCACACGGCGTGGTCGGCATGCACGCTCATGACCTGCGTCTTCACGAAGAGCGCGTGCTCGAATTGCGGCTGCGCCGGGTCGCGTTCGTTCGCTGCGTAATCGGCGTCCATGAAAAGGAACGAGCCCGCCTGCAGCTCGCCGTACACACCGCTCGCAGCCTCGCACACCATCGTGCCCGTGCCCGCGCCGGTGACAAGTTCCACCGGCATGCCTTCGGCTTCGATCAGCTGGCGCGTGTGGATGACGTCCTGCACCGCCACCGAGATGATCTCGCGCCTTTCCTTTGCACTGCGCACGTGTTGCGCACGGCCGTGATAAGCCTGCAGTCCCGCGAAGCGAAGCGCCGGGTGCTCCTTGATTTCGCGAGCCAGTACGAGCGCCGCCGGCCCGGGCTCGACACCGCATCGCCCTTGCCCGACATCAATCTCGACGAAGACATCGATGGTCGCTTCGCTCTTGTGCTGCGCGCGCGTGTCCTGCATCGCCTGCGCAAGGCGGCGAATGCCTTCGACGCTGTCGACCGCGATAGCGAGCCGGCCCTTGTCGGCATCGAGCCGATGCGCGAGCTGCGCGACGCGTGCGAGCTTGCGCAACGCGACGACCTCGTTGCTGATGTAGATGTCGCGCACACCGCCGGCGGCCATCGCTTCGGCCTCGGCGGTCTTTTGCACGCACACGCCGTGCGCGCCCGCTTCGAGCAGCATGCGCGCGAGCTCCGCGCTCTTGTGCATCTTTGCGTGCGGGCGCCAGCGGATGTCGTGCTTGTTCGCGAACTCCGCCATGCGCGCGATGTTGCGCTTCATCGCATCGAGGTCGATGACGAGTGCGGGAGTGTCGATCTCGCCGACGCCGCGGCCGACGAGCTGTGCGGGGGATTCAGAAACTGGTGGCGACGTCGTCGGCTGCATCTTGGTCCAGGTGTTGCGTGTCGGACCAGCCGACCAGCGTGAAGCCCTGGTGCGTCCAGAGCAGCCGGTTGATCGCCCCGTTGGGCAGCTCCCACGTGCGCGGCGAATTCACTTCCTGTCCCGTCGCGATGCGATACAGCGTGTCGAGCACGCCGCCATGAGCGACGACGACGATCTGCTCGCCCGGGTGCTTTTCCGCCAGCTCGACCATCGTCTTGCGCACGCGCTCGCGCAGCTCGAGCAGCGATTCGCCGCCTTCGGGCGGCTGCCAGTCGGGAATGCGCCTGCGCCAGTTCTGCGCATGATCGGGGAAGTTTTCGTGGATCTCGTCGAAGGTCTTGCCCTCGAAGATGCCGAAGCTGCGCTCGCGCAGGCCTTCGTTGGCGACGACGGGGATGCCCGTGGCCTCGGCGATGTGCTGGGCCGTCTGGTGGGCGCGGCCCAGGTCGCTCGAATAAACGGCGGCAATCTCTTCGGCGGCGAGGGCTTCGCCGACCCGTCGCGCCTGCCAGCGGCCCGTGTCGTTCAGGCCGACATCGCGTTGGCCCTGGATGCGGGAATCGGCGTTCCAGGAGGTTTCGCCATGGCGGATGGCGATGATGCGGGTGGCGTCCACACCCGCATTCTAGGAAACAACCCGACAGTTGCCAGTCAGCTCGGTTGCCAAATGTGATTCGAAAGACCCAGTGCGGATCAGCCGGCGACCTGAATATTGACCACGCGGGGGCCCGCCGGCGGGTTCGGGAAGCCCTGCAGTGCGGCCTGGAACATCGCCGGGAACACTTTTGCGGCGTCGAAGTACGGCCCGTCGCTGATCGCGCGTGACTCGTACACCACCTTGTTCGCCGCGAGGTCACGCACGATGACGTTCACCTCGCGGTGATACCAGGGCGGCTCCGTGTTGTAGCTCATTCCCAGGCCCCAACGGCGCCGCCAGCCCCAGCCGCCGAAGCCGAGACCGAAACGGTCCCACGGGTCGGCCCAAGGGGACAGCGTGGCTTCAGTGCGTGCGTTGATCTGCACGGCGTAGTGTGGGTGACTGTCGTCGCGCTTCAGGCCGACGGCATTGAGCGCGCCATCGGCCAGCGCCTCGAGTTGCACCTGGCTCGCGTCCTGCTGCGAAGGAAGGCGCTCGAAGCGATAAGTCGCGGGCGACGGCAGGCCCTGGATCTGGCTGAACGACTGGACCGTGTTGTCCAGCGTGTAGGTGCTTGCGCAACCGGCCAGCGTGCCGGCGAAAACGGCAGCCAATGCAATGGCTGCGAATCTTGCCCACCGTTTCATGACCACCTCACATGCGGATGACTTGCAGGCTCGGCATCGCAGGCGCGGCGGGAAGCTCTTCCTCGTCGAAAGCCTTGTCGCCGTCGTCGCTGGCGATGCCGTTCACTTTGAGATTCCTGAAATCGTGGATCGTTCCGTCGGCCAGGTGCGAGGGAACGACGTTCTGAAGCGCGTTGAACATGTTGTCCAGGCGGCCGGGGTATTTGCGCTCCCACTCGCGCAGCATTTCGCCCACCTGCTTGCGTTGCAGGTTTTCCTGGCTGCCGCACAGGGTGCACGGGATGATCGGAAACTCGCGATGCGCGGCCCAGCGCACGAGGTCTTTCTCGGGCACGTACGCAAGAGGACGGATGACGATGTGCTTGCCGTCGTCGCTGCCCAGCTTGGGCGGCATGCCCTTGAGCTTGCCGCCGAAGAACATGTTGAGGAAAAGCGTCTGCAGGATGTCGTCCCGGTGGTGACCGAGCGCGATCTTGGTCGCGCCTAATTCTGTCGCGACGCGATACAGGATGCCCCGGCGCAGCCGCGAGCACAGGCTGCACATCGTCTTGCCTTCGGGAATCTTGTCCTTGACGATGGAGTAGGTGTCCTGCTCCTCGATGTGAAAGGGCACGCCGACGGTCTTGAGGTACTCGGGCAACACGTGCTGCGGAAAGCCCGGCTGCTTCTGGTCGAGATTGACGGCGACGATGTCGAAATCGATAGGCGCACGCGCACGCAGCTTCAGCAGCACGTCCAGCAGCGAGTAGCTGTCCTTGCCGCCCGACAGGCACACCATCACCTTGTCGCCGGCTTCGATCATGTTGTAGTCGACGATGGCCTGGCCCACGAGCCGGCACAGGCGCTTTTCCAGCTTGTGGGTCTCGCGCTCGATTTTCGACTCGGCACTTTTCAGGACGGCACTCATGCCGCCATTGTCGCATCGCCCCCTGAATTCGGGCTTTACCAGGCGGCGCCGAATGCGGCTCGCAGCTCCTCGATCTGGCTTGCGGTCAAGGGCGCCGGTTTCGGGTCGGCCGTGCGCCAGAGTTTCGCGGTCTCTTCCAGCTCTTCCAGCACGGCCATTGCCTGCGCGGGCGAGTCGTGCCATACGTTCGGGCCCAGGCGCGAAAGCATCACCGCGCGGATCGGTGTGCCGCGCTTCGCATGCGCTTCGATTTGCGCCGCGACGAGCTCGGCGACTTTCGGATCGCCCGGCCGGTGGTACGGGATCACGGGCACATGGCCGACCTTCATCACGAAGTAGGGCGTGATCGGCGGCAGCAGCTCGCCATCATTCGCTTCGAG
>DATJJL010000039.1:0-17613 GCA_035492155.1 Ramlibacter sp.
GCGAACTTCCAGCCCGCGCTGCAGGCGAGCTGTTCGATTCCCTTCCTGCTCAAGGCGATTCACGACATTCCCGGCGCGCCTCCGGGCGCGTACTGGGACGGCGGCATCACCGACTACCACTTGCATCTGGACTACGACCGCGGCGGCGCGGGCCCGCTCGTGCTGTATCCGCATTTTCAGAAGGCCGTCGTGCCGGGCTGGCTCGACAAGGGCTTCAAGTGGCGGCACGGCGCGACGCATTTTCTGGACAACACGATCGTGCTCGCGCCCGACCGCGAGTGGGTGAGCAAGCTGCCGAACGGCAAGCTGCCCGACCGCACCGACTTCCCGCGCTACGGCACGGATTTGAATGCACGCATGACGGCATGGTCGACCGCCGTGTCAGCGAGCGCGCAGCTCGCCGATGAATTCGCAGAGTGGGCGGCGAAGCCCGACTTGTCGCGCGTTCAGGCGCTGTAGTCTCAGGCGGCGACTTGGTGCGGAGCCTCGACCGGAGGCGTCCCTTGCTTGATGCCCGAGGCGATCATCTTGCGGAACTCGGGCGTGTCCTCGTGACCGTGGACGGCGACCGCGTGTTGCACCGCCGCGTCGATCAACTCCTGCTCGCTGTCCGCCGAGATCGCGACAGTGCAGTTCTTCTCGCTCGGGAATTCCCTGCAATCGACATATTGGCGTGCCATGGCTGCGCTCCTGGTGATTGAGCCTTGCATGATGGCACCGCGCGCGGCGGGGAGGGTGCCCCGCGCGGCCCAAGGTGTGACGGTGTGTGTGGATAGCTCAGCCGTGCCGGCGCTTCCTACATCGACGCTTCGAGCATGTCGCGGTAGTCGTCGCGCGTCGCGATGCGCGGATTCGTTTTGTGGCAATGGTCGGCCATCGCGCCGTCGATGATCTTCTCGAACCACTCGCGCTGCACGCCCATCGCGGCGAGGCCCGAGGGCAGATCGAGTCGCGCGTTCATGTCGCGGATCGCTTCGGCGATATCGCCGGCGGACTTCAGGCTCATCGCATGCGCCATGCGTTCGAGCCGGCGGTCCTTCTTCACCGATTCGGCTTGCGCATTGAAGCGCACGACGGCGGGCAGGAACATCGCGTTGAGCGTGCCGTGATGCAGACGCGGATCGACGCCGCCCAGCGAATGGCTCAATGAATGCACGCAGCCCAGGCCTTTCTGGAACGCCATCGCGCCTTCCATCGACGCGCTCATCAGGTTGAATCGCGCCTCGCGGTCCTGGCCGTTTTTCGTCGCGCGTTCGATGTTCGCCCAACCTCGCTCGAGTCCGTCGAGGCCGATGCCGTCGGCCGGCGGATTGATCGCGGCCGACATGAAGGTCTCCATGCAATGCGCGATCGCATCCATGCCCGTGGCGGCCGTGAGCTTCGGCGGCAGGCCGAACGTGAGCTCGGGATCGCAGATTGCGGCCTTCGGCACGATGTGCCACGAGTGAAAGCCGAGCTTGCGATGGTCGTCCACGATGATGATCGCGCCGCGCGCGACCTCGCTGCCCGTGCCGCTGGTGGTCGGCACCGCGATCAGCGGCGCGGCCTTGTCGGTGATCAGGCCCGAGCCGCCTTCGATCGTCGCGTAACGTGTGAGCGGGCCTTCGTGAGTCGCGGCTATCGCCACGCCCTTCGCGCAATCGATGGCGGAGCCGCCGCCCACGGCGATGAGGCCGTCGCAGTTGTTCGCCTTGTAGACCTCCACCGCAGCGCGCACGGCAGCTTCGGTGGGGTTGGATGGCGTCTGGTCGAAGATCGCGACCGGCAGGCCGGGCAGGGCGTCCAGCGCCTTCTGCAATACGCCCGCCGCCTTCACGCCCGGGTCGGTCACGATGAGCGGGCGGGTGATCCCGATGCGCTCGCATTCCTGCTTGAGCAGCTTCACGGCGCCGAAGTCGAACTGGATTTGCGTCACGTAGTAGATGAGGGCCATGACCCATACTCTAGCGCGATGGCCGATATATATCTTCCGCAGTACCCCGAACTCACGGCCCCGATGAGGTCGGTGCTGGAGCGCATGCATCGTGCGCCTTACCCGCCGATCTACACGCGCACGCCCTGGGAGGCGAAGGCTTCGTACGAAGCTGGGGCCGAGGTGCTCGATGTACCCAAGGTCGAGCTGGCGCGGGTGGAGGATTTCAAGATCGCCGCGCGGGACGGTCATGCGATCCCGGCGCGGCTGTACGCGCCCAGCCGCGACAAGCACCCGGTGCTCGTGTACTTCCACGGCGGCGGCTTCACCATCGGCAGCATCGCATCACACGACATCCTGTGCCGCGAGCTTGCGCGGCTCACGCCCTGCGCCGTGATCTCCGTCGATTACCGGCTGGCTCCCGAGTTCAAGTTTCCCAGGGCATTCGAAGATGCATGGGATGCGGTGCGCTGGATTGCGTCGCATGGTGATGATCTCGGCATCGATACGAAGCGCCTCGCATTAGGCGGCGACAGCGCGGGCGGCACCATCGCTGCGACCAGCGCAATCATGGCTCGTGACGAACACGTTCCGATCGCATTGCAGCTCCTGTTCTACCCCGGCACGGCCGAAGACCAGGAAGCCGCGTCGCACAAGAAGTATGCGAAGGGCCTCGTGCTGGAGAAGGCGCACATCGATTGGTTCTTCGACCAGTTCATCCCTCTTGAACAGCGTGGCGACTGGCGGTTCGCGCCGCTGAACGCGTCCGATGTAGAAGGCGTCGCGCCCGCGTGGTTCGGCCTCGCGGAGCTCGATCCGCTGGTGGACGACGGCATCGCCTACGCGGATAAACTGCGTCTGGCGGGCGTGCCGGTGGACTTGGAAATCTATCGCGGCGTGACCCACGAATTCATCAAGATGGGCCGTGCGATTCGCGAAGCGCGCGATGCGCGCCGCGACGCGGCCCACGCACTGGCCCAAGCATTCGGCATCGCACATGAAGCACAGTGATTTCCGGTTCTTCCATCGCCTGCGCGTGCGCTGGGCAGAAGTGGACATGCAGAAGATCGTCTTCAATGCCCACTACATGATGTACTTCGACACGGCCGTCGCCGATTACTGGCGAGCGATCGCAATGCCGTACGAAGAATCGATGCATCTCCTCGGCGGGGACATCTACCTGAAGAAGGGCACGGTGGAATTCCACGCGTCCGCGCGCTATGACGACCGGCTCGATATCGCGATGAAGTGCTCGCGCGTCGGCAATTCGTCGATGGTGTTCACGGGTGCGATCTTTCGCGACAACGACCTGCTGATCACGTGCGAGCTGGTGTATGTCTTCGCAGACCCGGCGACGCAGACATCAAAACCTGTTCCCGCGCCGCTGCGCGAGCTGCTCACGGCTTACGAAGCGGGCGAGGACGTGCTCGATGTGCGCGTCGGCTCATGGGCCGATCTGCGGGAGCCCGCGCGGCGCATTCGTACCGAGGTGTTCATCGACGAACAGCGCGTGCCGCTGGAGATGGAGTGGGACGACGCGGATGAACAGTGCGTGCACGCGGTGGCGTTCAATCGTCTCGGCCAAGCGGTTGCGACCGGGCGGCTGCTGCCCTCCCAATCGGCCAGCGCGAAGATCGGTCGCGTCGCCGTGAATCGTGTGCTGCGCGGGTCCGGCGTGGGGCGGCGTCTGATGGACGCTCTGATGAATGCGGCGCGCGAACGAGGCGACAAGGAAATCGTGCTGCACGCGCAGCGCACCGCGGAATCCTTTTATCGCGGCTTGGGCTTTGTATCGCGGGGCGATGAATTCGAGGAAGCCGGCATTCCGCACATCGAGATGACACGCTCACTGCTGGACAAGGCGTGACCGCGGCGATCCTGTCGCTGATGATGTTCCTGGCGCCCGCGATGGGCGCGACCGGCGAGGAGCTCGTGCAGGACACCTTGAAGTCCGCCATCGTCGCGTTCTGTGCACTGATGGCGGCGCTCGTCTTCTTCTGGTCGCGCCGCTCGGAGCCGGCGAAGTTGCAATGGCATGCGGCGCTCGTGCTGCCGCTCATGCTCATGGCCTACGCGCTCGGCAGCATGGCCTGGGCGCACGCGTATCTCGGCGGCGTCGAGGCGATCCGCTGGTTTGTTTTTGCATTGCTGATGCTGCTGGGCATGAACGTGTTCACGCGCGAGCGCTTGCCCTGGCTCGCCTGGGGCATCACCGCAGGCGCAGCTGTCGCATCGCTGTGGGCTGTGCTGCAGTTTCTCTTCGACTTCAGCCTGTTTCCGCAAGGGCCGCATCCCGCGTCGACTTTCGTCAATCGCAATTTCTTCGCCGAGTTCGCTGTCTGCGCGCTGCCGTTCAACGCGATGTTGCTCGCGCGTGCCAGGCGAAGTTCGACGGTCGCGCTGCTGTCGCTGACGGGGGCGATCACCATTCTTGCGCTTTTCATGACGGGTGCGCGTGCCGCGCTGGTCGCGCTGTGGTTGCAACTGCTCGTGCTGTTTCCGCTCATCGCGTGGCGGTGCCGCGCGAAGCTGTCGCTGAAGGATTGGTCGCTCCCCACGCGCATGATCAGCATTGCCATCCTCGTCGGCATCGTGGCGGGGCTGGGCGTCGTGCCGACCACTGATCGCGAACTGGCGGCGGAAGGGCGCGGCGTGACGGCGTTGGAACGCGCTTTCAAGCGCACCGCCTCCATCGCACCTGACGACTCTTCGTTGTCGATCCGCATGGTGATGTGGCGCGCGACGGGCCGCATGATCAAGGCCAACCCGATCACGGGCGTCGGCGCCGGAGCTTGGGAGGTGTTCATCCCGCTGTACCAGGCCGAAGGCTCGCAGCTCGAAACGGATTTCTACGTCCACAACGAATTCCTGCAGCTCGTGGCGGAATACGGAGTCTTCGGATGGCTGTTTCTCGTTGGCCTGATTGGCTGGACGGCACGCGCGGCTTTGGCGACGTGGAACGAAAGCGATCCCGATGAAGCCGGCTGGCGCGCGATCATTCTCGTGAGCCTGCTTGCGCTGATGATCGTGAGCAATGTGGGCTTCGCATGGCGGCTTGCATCGACGGGCGCGATCTTCGCGTTATGCCTCGGTGCATTGGCTGCATCCGACTTGCGCATTCGCGCGCAGTCGAACGAGTTCGCCGGAGAAGTCTCGTGGCAGCCTTCGTATTCGCTGGCGGCATCGGCTGTGGTGGTTGCAGCGATCGGCTTGGCTGTGCACATCACGACGCTGGCCGTGACCGCGGAACGCGAGCTCGTCCGCGCGGCCCGGATCGCGATCACGATTTCCGCGCAATCCGACCCGAGGAACCCGCAGTGGAACCAGGCGAAAGCCGAGATGTTCACGCTGCTGAAGGACGGCGTGAGGATCAACCGCCACTATCGCAAGCTCACACCGATCGCGGCCGATGAAATCGCGCGCTGGGGCGATTGGCGCGACGCGATCTGGGTGTGGGAAAGCGTGCTGTCGTCGCGGCCTTACGTGGTCGCGATCCTCACGAACATCACGCGCGGGTACATCGCGATCGGCCAGCCCATTCGTGCGCAGGAGTACTTGCAAAGAGCGGAGCATCTGCAGCCGACAGCGCGGTCCGTTCGCTCGGCAGAAGTGCTCTTCTATGCAAGCACGAACCAGGACGCCAAGGCATTGGAGATAGGCCGCGCTGCTGTGACGCAAGGCGCGTACGACTTCGACATCCTCAATGCGATGTTCGTCATCGGCCGCCGCAACGGCGACTTCGCACTCGCCGAGAAAGCCATGCGCCTTCGCCTTCAAGGCTGGGACGTGCAGCGCGCACAGGGCTGGATGCAGCTGGCCGAAATGCTCGATCGCGACATGCACGAGCCCGTGAAGGCAGCGCAGGCCTATGCGCAAGGCAATGCGTTGGCGCGCACGCAGCAGCGCGGCAATCAGACGTCGGCGAGCAAAGGGTAGGGCGCCGGCGTGAGCTGCACGGCCGGGCCTTGTGCGGAGCCTGCGGTGATCCTGCCCGCTTCGGCCGAGGCGATGGTGACCGACACGATCGCGTCCCAGCCGCCGCCGGGCGCCGCTGCCGATTGAGCGACGATGCCGCAAGGCTGCTCGGCATCGGATTCGTGGAACAGCTCCTGGCCGACGGCGAGTGCATCCGACGAATGCGCAAGGTACGCGCGGCGCTTGAGCGTGCCGCGGAACTGGCTGCGGGCGACGATCTCCTGGCCGGGATAGCAACCCTTCTTGAAGTTCACGCCGCCCACGGATTCGTAGTTGAGCATTTGCGGAACGAAAGCTTCGACGATCGGCGTGGTGATCGTCGCGACACCGCTTCGCACCTCGCCCCAGGACCAGAGCGATTCATCGAGCGAGTCCCCTTCAGGCTTTGTGGTTCCCGCGGGTGAAATGCGCAGCGCGCGCGGCTGACCGTCGGCGGGATACAGCGCGATCACCGCAGATTCGCCGTCCATCGAAAGCTTCCACGGTTCGGCCTTCGGGGCTGCATTGCCGGCTAGGCCCCAAAGATCGAAGTCCGAAGTGGCGTCGCGCAGCTTCGCTTTCGCGCGCAACACGTACATGGACAGGCGCTTGAGCGTGGGCGCGAGGATGTCGCGGCTGGTGACAAGGAGGATTCTTGTCGGCGCGGGCTTGAATCCGATGAAGCTCGCAAGCATGCGGCCCTTGGCCGTGCAATAGGTGGCCAGCCGCGCATCACCCGAGCCCAGCAACGTGAAATCCTGCGTGAGCTGGCCCTGCAGGAAGCTCGCGGCGTCGTCGCCTTCGACGGCGATCACGCCCAGGTGCGTGAGGCTGGCAATTCCATTCAGGGCATTGGTCATCGGTGAATTATTATCGTCAGGTCAATTCATCAAGGCACGTGGGGCCGATTTGCGCCGCTTCTTCTCGACGGTCTTCCTGTTGTTCATATTGGCCGCCGCTGTCGCGGCGGGCTGGGGCTGGTGGTGGGTCCACCAGCCGATGCATCTTGCATCGGCACCGCTGGACGTGTCGATCGAGCCCGGCACGCTGCCGCGTGGCGTGGCGCAAGTCGTGCACGACGCCGGTGTCGATGTGAACCCCGACATGCTCTACTGGTGGTTCCGGCTGTCGGGCCAAGGGCGTGCTATCAAGGCGGGAAGTTATGAGCTTGAGGCGGGCATCACGCCCGAGAGGCTCTTGCGAAAGCTCGCACGCGGTGAAGAGTCGCTCAAAGCCGTGACGCTGGTGGAGGGCTGGACGTTTCACCAAGTCCGCGCTGCGCTCTCCAAGGAAAACGCGCTCAAGCCCGACACGAAAGACCTGAGCGACGAGGCGGTCATGTCCTTGCTCGGCCGCGCGGGACAACATCCGGAAGGCCGGTTCTTTCCGGACACTTACACCTATGCGAAGGGATCGAGCGACGTCGCCGTGCTTCGCCGTGCAATCCGCGCGATGGACAAGCACATCGAGCAGGCATGGGCGCTGCGCACGCCGCGCTGCGCCGCGAAGACGCCCGACGAAATGCTGATCCTCGCAAGCATCGTCGAGAAGGAAACAGGCACGCCCGCGGACAGGCCGCTGGTTTCGGCGGTGTTCAACAACAGGTTGCGTGCGGGCATGCCGCTGCAGACGGACCCGACCGTCATCTACGGCCTGGGCACGACGTACGACGGCAAGCTGCACAAGAAAGACTTGCAGGCCGACACGCCCTGGAACACGTACACGCGTGCCGGACTGCCGCCCACGCCGATCTCGATGCCCGGCAAGGCTTCGCTGCTGGCCGCGGTTCAGCCGGCGCAAAGCGATGCGCTCTATTTCGTCTCGCGCGGCGACGGCAGCAGCCAGTTCAGCTCGAGCCTGGACGAGCACAATCGCGCCGTGAACAAGTACCAGCGCAAAGTGCAATGAAAGGCGTGTTCATCACTTTCGAAGGCATCGACGGCGCGGGCAAGTCCAGCCACGTGCAGGCGCTTGCCGATGCTTTTCGCGCACAGGGCAGGGCTGTGACCGTGACGCGCGAGCCCGGCGGCACGCCACTCGCGGAAAAGCTGCGCGCGCTGGCGTTGATCGATGCGATGGATCCGCTGACGGAAGCGCTCGTGATGTTCGCCGCGCGTCGCGATCACCTGCAGCAGGTGATCGAACCTGCGCTGGCGCGCGGCGATGTGGTGCTGTGCGATCGCTTTACCGATGCCACGTTTGCATATCAAGGCAGCGGTCGGGGGTTCGATTGGGGCGTGCTCGCAGAACTCGAGCGATGGGTGCAATCCACGCCTGCTGCGCAATTTCGCGAGCCCGATCTCACGCTGCTCTTCGAGATCGATCCGAAGATCGCTGCGCAGCGGCTGGCCGGCGCGCGTGTGCCTGACAAGTTCGAATCACAACCAGCCGAATTCTTCGCGAAAGTCGCAGCAGGTTATGACCGCCGCGCCCGCGAGAGCGCGGGCCGTTTCGCGCGTATCAATGGTGGCCAAGAACGCGAAGGTGTGTGGAGCGACGTTCTTGCGTCGGTTCGCGCCAGAGGCTGGTTGAAATGAGTTCGGCCGCGATCGCTCCCTGGCTCGCGTCGCAGTTGCGCGGGCTGCTCCAGCAGCGCGGCCATGCATGGCTACTGTATGGGCCGTCGGGGCTGGGCCAATACCCGCTGGCGCTGGATCTCGTTCGAGCCTGGCTGTGCGAGCAGCCCACTTCCGAAGGCGCCTGTGGTCACTGTGAGAGCTGCCACGCGATCGACGTGCGCACGCATGCGGATCTTTTCGTCCTCATGCCGGAGACGGACATGATCGAGCTCGGCTGGCCATTGAGCGAAAAGGCGCAGGCCGACATCGACGACAAGAAGCGCAAGCCCAGCCGCGAGATTCGCGTGGACGCGATGCGCGATGCGATCGAATTCGCGCAGCGCACGAGCGGGCGAGGGCGGGGCAAGGCGGTGCTGGTCTATCCCGCCGAGCGGATGAACCAGGTCACGGCCAACGCGTTGCTGAAGACGCTCGAAGAGCCGCCGGGCGACGTGAGGTTCGTTCTCGCGACGGAAGCTGCGCACCAGCTATTGCCGACGATCCGCAGCCGCTGCCTCGGTCACACGATGTCATGGCCGAAGCCGACCGAAGCTGCCGAATGGTTGTCGCAACAGGGCGTAGGTCCGGTCGACGTGCAGGTGCTATTGCGTGCAGCAGGCGGACGCCCGGAAGACGCGCTCTCCTATTCGCGAGCCGGTGTTGATGCGAAGCATTGGGCCGCATTGCCTCGTGCGGTTTCTCGTGGCGATGCAGTTGCGTTTGCCGACTGGTCGCCGGCGCGCGTGGTCGACGGGCTGCTCAAGTTATGTCACGACCTGATGGCTGTCCGCGCGGGTGCGTCGCCTCGCTTCTTCGCGGCGGCCGATTTGCCGCAACCGCCTTCGTTCGACGCCCTGGCGACGTGGTCGCGAGACCTTGCGCGGACATTCCGCACGGTGGAGCACCCGTACAACGCAGGCTTGCTGCTCGAAGCGCTTGTGAGCCAGGGCCACAGGGCCCTACACTCGGGCCAGGAAATTCGCCGATGAGCACTGCCCATCCTTCAACGCCCCGGCCGAGCGTCATCCAGCTCGCGATCAAGGAAAAGGCCGCGCTGTACGCAGCGTACATCCCGCTTTTCGCGGACGGCGGCGTATTCATCCCGACCACACGCGACTACAAGCTCGGCGACGACGTGTATGTGCTGCTGTCATTGCCCGATGACCCACAGCGTTATCCGGTTGCCGGCAAGGTGGCTTGGGTGACGCCCGCACGCGCGGCGGCCAACCGGACGCAGGGCGTCGGCGTCCGTTTCCCCTCCGACGACAAGTCGAAGCTCCTCAAGGTCAAGATCGAGGAAATCCTCGGCGGCCACCTGGCTTCCGAACGGCCGACCCAGACGATCTGATTCGCCAGGCCGCAGGGCGGTAGCATCGACGGATGTTTGTCGATTCCCACTGCCACCTTTCCTTTCCGGAGCTTCTTTCCGAACTGCCGCAGATCCGCGAGGCCATGGAACAGGCGCAGGTCGATCGAGCCTTGTGCATTTGCACGAAGCTGGAAGAGTTCGAAACCGTCCATTCACTGGCCACGAGGTTCGACAATTTCTGGGCGAGCGTGGGCGTGCATCCGGACGAGGAAGGCATCGCCGAGCCGAGCATCGACGACCTCGTGAAGCGCTCGCAGCTTCCGCGCGTAATCGGCATCGGCGAAACAGGGCTCGACTACTACCAGATGGAAGAGCGCAAAGGCGGGCGGACCGTCGCTGACATGGAGTGGCAGCGGGATCGCTTTCGCACGCACATCCGGGCGGCCCGCAAGGTTCGAAAGCCCTTGATCATTCACACGCGCTCCGCGTCGTCTGACACGATCGCGATCCTCAAGGAAGAGGGCGAGGACGGGTCGGGCGATTCGGCGGGCGGCGTGTTTCATTGCTTCACCGAGACGGCCGAAGTGGCCCGTGCGGCCCTGGACCTGGGGTTTCACATCTCGTTTTCAGGCATCGTCACTTTCAAGAGTGCCCAGGACCTTCGAGACGTGGCCGCCTTCGTGCCTGCGGACCGGCTGCTGATCGAGACCGACAGCCCCTATCTCGCCCCCGTGCCATTTCGAGGGAAGACCAACAACCCATCCTACGTGGCCTTTGTCGCCAAACAGGTTGCCGAGGTTCGGAAGGTGCCGGTCGAAGAGATCGGGCAGGTGACGAGCGCCAATTTCGAGCGGCTTTTTGGTGTCTAAGTACATGAGGAATTGCATTAGGTTAATCGTATATCTAGTTGTCACTATTGGAATTTCTTCCGCAATAGCCGGCTCGTACGACGACTTCTTCGTCGCCATCAAGCGCGACGACGCCGACACTGTCCGGGCATTGCTCCAGCGCGGGTTCGACCCGAATACGCCCAGCCTCGAGCATCTGGATGGGCTTTATGTGGCGCTGCGCGACGGCTCGCTGAAGGTTGCCCAAGTGCTGGCGGACTGGCCGAAGGCGAATGTCGACACCCGTACTGACCACGACGAGACGCCGCTGATGATGGCGTGCCTGCGCGGCCAGGCCGACATCGCTCGAAAGCTCATTGCGCGAGGCGCCGACGTCAACAAGGCCGGCTGGACGCCGCTGCATTACGCGGCCACGAGCGGCAACGTCACGATCATCCGGATGCTGTTGGACGAGAACGCTTATATCGACGCAGATTCGCCGAACGGCTCGACGCCGCTGATGATGGCCGCGATGTACGGCACGCCGGAATCAGTAAAGCTGCTGCTTGATTCGGGGGCCGATCCGACGCTGAAGAACCAGTTAGGCCTGACGGCGCTGGACTTTGCCAAGCGGGCCGATCGAAAGGATGCAGCTGAGCTGGTGACGGCCGGACTGCGGGCTTGGCAAGCCAGGCGCGCCAGATAGTTGAGTTTATACGATGTATATTATGTCAAATCAAATATAGGGCCGGCACGAGGCCTGATGCCCAGCTCGCCTTGCTCGATCAGGCCGGCTCCGAAATCGCCGTCAATGCTTCCGTCGCTGGCCGTGGGTTCGGATCCTCCACGGCGATGTCGCCCAGCGCCACGATGCCGACCAGGCGCTTTTCATGATTCACGATGGGCAGCCGCCGAATCTGCTTGGCGCTCATGATTTCGGCTGCGCGAGTGACCGGGTCGTCGTCGTAGGCCCAGCAGATCCCCGTCGACATGACTTCGCGGACCTTGGCGTCCGGCCCCAAGCCGCGGGCCACTGCACGCACAGCGATGTCTCGATCGGAGATTGCTCCCACCATTCGATCGTTCTCGCCGACCGGCATCATCCCGAAATTGCCGTCGCGCATCTGGCGTGCAGCCTCGGCGAGATTGGCTTCGGGGCTCACTACCTGCACGTTGCGGCTCATGATGTCGCGCACCCGTGCGGCACCATTCGTCGTGCGCTTGCGTCCCCGGTAAACCATCCAGGCCAGCGGAATCGTGCTGAATGCGCCGATCGCGGCAAGTGTCCAGCCAGCACCTCTTCGGCTGTCCCGCCTTAGTCGATCTGCGACCAGCAGGCCAATTCCCAGTCCGAGCATTCCGCGGGTTCCCACCAGCAGCCCGAGCTCCGGCATCGTCAGTTCTGTCTTGACCATCAGGGCTCCTTCCGTTCGTTCCGAAATCGAAGCATGGCTCCGATCCGGACTCGAAGGGCTCTTCCGTGGAAGCTTGTCGGACCTGTTACTCGGCTCAGTACGCCTGTCGTTCGGCTGCGACGATTTTGGGGCGTGAGCTTGACATCTGTCTAATACTGTCTAAGTATCTGTCTAATTACTGTCCAACTTAACTTGGACAGTCATGGAAAGATGCTGACCAGCAAGGACATCCTCGAGCAGACGGGCCTCTCGCGCGCCACGCTCAACAACTACATCGCCGCCGGGTTGATCGGGCGGCCTGAGGTGTTGCCGCCCGGCCCGCAAGATGGCGATGCGCCGCGCATCGGCTACTTTCCCGACGACACGGTCGAGCGGATCGAAACCATCCAGCGCCTCAAACGCGAAGGCTGGAGCCTGGGCCGGATCGTGGAGCTCTTTGCCAAGGGCGGTGACACCGCACCGCTGGTCACGGAACCGGCCCCCTCGCGGGTTCCGGCTCCTGTTGCCTCTTCCGCGCCTGTTTATGCGCGGGTCGCGCAGCCCACCGATCCTGCTTCGCCCCAGGTCATGGTCCTCGCGATCCTGGCGGTGACACTTCACGACGCGGACTCGCTCTGGGTGGCCCTATCTGTCCAGGACTACTTCGCGCTGACCGGCGAGGTATCCGCCGAAATCCGGCGGATCGCTGTCGCGCGCGATGCGCACGTGACACGCGATGCGCCGCATCGATTCGTCTGCCGCTTTTTGCCCAAGCCGCAAGCGGGGCACCTGTGGACGGCATTGGAAGCCTCCGAGGCCATTCGCCTTGCCGTGCGTGAGATCAGTGCCCGCTGGAAGGTTCGCCGCGGCTGGGACATGGACATCCTTGCTGACGCCGGACTGTGCGAAGGCGAGTCGTGGGTGGCGCCCGCCCCCCAGGAAGACGTGCAGATCGTCGGCGAAACGCTGGACGACGCACAGCAGCTCGCGCGATGCGCCCGAGCCGGATCGCTGCTTGTCACGCGCAGCCTGGTCGCTCGCCTGCCGGATGCCTTGCGCTCGCGAGTCGTGTACGGAGTCCCTGCCGCGGGCCAGCGAGAAGGCGTTCCGTCCCGACTCATGACTTTCGCGCGGTTGCGCGAGATCGCCCCCCCAGATGCGGGCCTGCCCCGGCGCGTTGCCGCCCTGCCCGTTACCGAGATCGTCGAAGTGCGAGCCGCCCAGGCGGCCGCCGAATGGAAGGAACAGGAATGATCATGTTCTCACGCCTGAAGGAAGGTCTGAGCTCCATCAGCTCGCCGCAGAAGCTGGATCACGAAGACGGCGACACGCAGGTGACGGAGCGCTTTCGCGCTTTGATGCTCGAGCTGGCGGGTTCGGTGGATGGCGAGAGGGCTGCTCGGCTTGCGCTGCGGATTCGCTGCGCTGCCACGCTTCAGTCGCTATGGTTCATGCGAAGCGACATGATGGCATTGCTTGCCCCTGCAGTCGGCGAAGTGGAAGCCAGGCACCGGCTCGAAGCGATCTCCGCACCGGTTCGTGAAGCACTTCCCAGCGGCTTGCGATCGCGCCCCAGTCCCTTGGCCCGCGGGCGCTGACGCGTCACGCGGTGCGACGCGCGCGAGCCGATTTCGCGAGGTCGCGCAGCACCGAGTCCGTCTGCTCCCATCCGATGCACGCATCGGTGATCGACACGCCCGGCTCAAGCGGAACGCCCGGCTTCAGGTCCTGCCGGCCGGCACGCAGGTGACTTTCGATCATGATGCCCAGGATCCGTTTGTCGCCCGCAGCAATCTGCTCGCCCAGCGAGTGTGCGACTTCCACCTGCTTCAAGTAGTCCTTGCGCGAGTTCGCGTGCGAGCAATCGATCATCACGCGCTCGAGGACACCGGACTTCGCAAGACTGGCGCACGTGGCGTCGATGTCGGCGGGTGAATAGTTCGGCCCGCGCGTGCCGCCGCGCAGGATGACGTGGCAATCGTCGTTGCCCGCCGTCTCGAAGATCGCGACCTGTCCCATCTTCGTCATGCCCATGAAGGCGTGCGGCGAGCCGCATGCCACGAGAGCATCGGCCGCGACCTGCACACTGCCGTCGGTGCCGTTCTTGAACCCGACCGGGCAGCTCATACCGGATGCGAGCTGGCGATGGCTCGGGCTTTCCGTGGTGCGGGCGCCGATGGCGCCCCAGCTCACGAGATCGGCGATGTACTGGGGGCTTAGCAGGTCGAGGAACTCGGTGCCCGCCGGCAAACCGAGCTTCGCGATTTCCAGCAGCACCTCGCGCGCGCGGCGCAGGCCTTCATTGATGCGAAAGCTCCCGTCCAGGCGCGGGTCGTTGATGTAGCCCTTCCAGCCGACGGTCGTGCGCGGCTTCTCGAAGTACACGCGCATCACCAGCAGCAGGTCTTCGGAAAGCTCTTGCGCGAGCTTGCGCAGCCGACCGGCGTATTCGAGTGCCTGGTCACGATCGTGGATCGAGCAGGGCCCGACGATCACGAGCAGGCGCGGATCGCTGCCGTGGACGACGGCAGCAACTTCGCGCCGCATCTCTTCGATGAACGCTTGCAGTCGATCGTCCGCCGGCAGTTCGTATTGCAGCAGCGCGGCAGAGATGAGCGGCCGCACCTCGCGGATGCGCACGTCGTCCAACCGCGTGGAGTGCGGGAAATCTTCGTTGGGCTCCTGGTAGCGCCCTGCCCGTTCTTCGTTCATTTTTCTTTCAGTCAATGCTTTCGGCTTCGAGAGCACGCATCAATGCCGGTCGCGCTTCGAGCCTGTCGAGATATGAAATCACCTGCGGCTTGAATGCTGTGCCCAGACCCAGCGTCCTCGCGAATCGCAAAGCGTAGCCCACCGAGACGTCCGCAGCCGTGAAGCGATCGCCACACAGCCATTCACTCGAGTCGAGCACGGGCTCGATCAGCTTCAGTCGCCCGATGAAGAACCGCTTGTAGTCCTCGGCGGCTTGCGCCTGGCGGCGTTCTGGCGGCTCGACCTGCGTGTAGCGAAAGTGGACTGCGAGTGGAAACGTCAGAGTCGCTTCGCCGTAACTCACGAAGTTCAGGTAAGCCGCGTGCCCCGGCTCTTGCGGATCGATGCGAAGCCTGGGCGAATCGTGTCGGGTGGCGAGCCAGTGGCAGATCATGCTCGACTCGGTCATTCGCACATCGCCTTCGATGTACAACGGAACGGTACCCAGCGGGTTTACCTGCAGGTATTCCGGTGCGGCCACGCGAGGCGGAAACGGCCACATCTTCAGCTCGTACTCGAGGCCGAGCTCCTCGAGCATCCACAACACCCGGAACGACCGCGCCTGTTTGCAATGATGCAGTAATGAAGTCATGGCAGAGTTGTCATTGCAAACGATTCGTTACCAAAGCTCTCATTTTCGCTGTTGTTTTCCGTTAATTCAGTCACTTGTCTATCTTGCGGTTTTCACGGACGGCGAATAACTTGTTATCTGGCATCATCAAAACGTATTGGCCATTTCCCACATGCGCTGGCTCAAGCCCAATCTGCGAAGCATCTACGGTCTGTTAGGCAACGCGCCTGCGACCGACTCGGTCCTCGAGGATGGCACCGAAGACATCCGTGAATCCATGCTCTCCGCCCTGGGCGAATCGGGCTCTCGTCATTTTCCCCAACTCACTCGCCGCATTCGATATGCCGCGGACATCCATTCCCTGTGGTATCTCCGCGGAGACTTGATGGCCGCACTGGCGTCGATGCACGGCGAAAAGTCCGCGCGGCAACATATCGCCAGCATCACCGCGCAGTTCCAGGGGCTGCTTCCCGGCGGGCTCGCATCGCGGCCCAGCCCACTGGTCGGCTGATCGCCCTCCCGGCTCAGTGCCGGTGACCCCAAACGACAAAAGCGTCCCGGCCATCCACGGCCATTTCGACGTGCGCACCCACGGGTAGAACCACCTTTGTCGCAACGTGCCCGAAAGGCAGCCCGGAAAAGACCGGCGCCTTCACTTGCGTGCGCAACCAATCGATGACGGTCTGCAGTTTGAAACCGCGGTCGTGCGGCGCGAGCCGGTAATTCGTGAACTGACCGAAGACGATCGCCTTCTGCGACTGAAGGACGCCGGCATACGCCAATTGCGCGAGCATGCGTTCCACCCGGTACGGGTGCTCCCCGATGTCTTCGAGGAAAAGGATGCCGCGCTTCACTTTCGGAAGCCATTGCGTGCCAACCAGCGACGCGATCATCGCGAGGTTGCCGCCCCAGAGTGTGCCGTCCACCGCAAAGGGCCGGTCGCGCATTTCTGATCGGGGCAACTGCCAGCCCGTGCCCTCGCCCTGCCCGCTTGCGAGATCTTCGAAGCAGGCTTGAGCGATGTCGTCAGGCTCGCCCTCGCCACCGAAATCTTCGCCGAGCGCCGGGCCCTGCCAGGTGACGCGCCCGGTTTCGGCGAATGTGGCGAGTTGGAAGGCCGTGAAGTCGCTGTGCCCGACAAACTTCAATCCCTTGTCGATCGCCTTGGCGACCTGCTTGTACTTGATGCGCGGCAAGACACGCGTGAGCCCGTAGCCGCCGCGCGAGATCAGCGCGAGGTCGGCGCCGCTTGCCGCCGCGCGATGGATGGCCGCGAGCCGCGTGTCGTCGTCGCCCGCGAATCGCATGTCGCGCGCGAAAACGGCTTCATCGAGTTCGACTTCGTAGCCGAGTGCTTCGAGGCGCTTCGCGCCGCGGCGGATGACGGACTTATCGGAGACGGCGCTTGACGGCGAAAAAATGTAGATGCGTTGTTTCACGCCGCGAAGTATCCCACCGCCGCACGAGCGATCTGTTCGCCGTGCTCCTGCACGAAGTGGCCGGCTTGCGGAAGAACGATCGGCTCGGGGCAATTGCGAATGTCCGCGCGAAGCGCCCTCATCACCGGCTCGCCCAGCACGGGGTCTTGCGCGCCGATGGCCATCATCGATTTGCCCGTCCACTTCGTGCGCCAGAACTCACGCGCTTCTCGCGAGATGGCAGCGCCGTCCGCGTCGAGTTGGTCCGGCACCATCGGCGGGAACGCGCGCAATGCCGCGCGATGCCCGCGATCAGGGAAAGGCGCGTTGTACGTCTCGCATTCCGCGGCGCTCATCTGCGGATTGCCGCGCGAGAACAGGCGAGCAACGTCGAAATCGGGGTTCGTGCGGCACATCTCACGCCACGCGATAAACCCCGGTGACAACGGTGCGTCGCCTGTACCGAGTGTCGTGTTCATCACCAACAGTCCGCGATATCTTTGAGGTGCGGCCATAGGCAGCGTGAGTCCTAGCAGGCCGCCCCAATCCTGCACGACCAGCACGATGTTTTGCAGATCGAGCTTTTCCACAAACTCGAGCAGCACCTGCCGATGCCAGCTAAAGGTGTGCGCGCTGTCCTTCTTCGGTTTGTCGCTCTTGCCGAAGCCGACGATGTCAGGCGCGACCACACGATGGCCCGCACCGACGAAGACGGGGATCATCTTGCGATAAAGATAGCTCCACGCCGGGTTGCCGTGCAGGCACAGCCAAGTGATCGGCGAATCCGGCGGATCTTCATCGAGGTAATGCATGCGCAGTCCCGCGAGCGAAGGAAGATCGGCGATGTAATGCGGCGCCCACGGATACCCGGGCAGGTTCGCGAAGCGATCGTCCGGTGTGCGAACCGCGTCGTCGCGCA
>DATJJL010000040.1:0-17432 GCA_035492155.1 Ramlibacter sp.
TTGGTCGACAGGTTGCCGCCTATCGTGCAGCTGCCTTCGGCGGCGAGGCTGAGCGGATAGAGAAATCCCTTTTCGCGCGCTGTGTCCTGCACCGCCTGCAGGATGCAGCCGGCCTCCACGGTCATCGTCATGTTCTCGGCATCGATCGCACGAACTGCGTTCATGCGCGCGAGGCTCAGCACGACTTGCGTGCCCGACTCGTCCGGCGTCGCGCCCACCACCATGCCCGTGTTGCCGCCCTGGGGCACGATGCTCGTGCCGGATGCGGCGCAGGCTTGCACGACGCGCGCGACCTCCTTCGTGGAACCGGGGCGCACCACCGCGAGCGCCTTGCCGCGCATCCGCTTGCGCCAATCCTGTTCCCACGCGGAGAGATCGCCGTCGGTAAGGACGTGGGCTGCGCCGCAAATCGCGCGCAATTCTTCGACGAGCTTCGTCATGACTTTTTCCTGCGCGGGCCCAGTCGCAAGCGCACATGCGCGACGCAGGCGGCGAAAAGCAGCAGGCATAGCAAAATCTCGAGCAGCGCGAGCGCCAGCAGCGTGCCGCTTGCCCCATAAGCGCGAACCACGCCGTCGATGAAATACAGCCAGATGAGCAGGCTCAGCCAGCGGTAGGTGTACATCCGCATTCGCAGCAATCCGGCGAGCGGAATGCACAAGGGCAAGGCCTTGATGGCTGCGATCACGGGCGATCCACCGGGCCGTATCGGTGCGAGCCACAGCTCCCACGCGAGACTCAGGGCGATCAGCGCCAAGAGGAAAGCCACCGCGAACCATCGTGTGGCATCGACGCGGCCGGGCGGCGAGAAGGAAGGCGAAGCGGACGACTGCATGCTCGATGGCATCATAGCGGCCGATGCGCCAGCTCCTTGCCGAACTTCAACGCTTCCCGTGGTGGCCCACGGCAAAGACGCTCGTCGAGCGCTTTCGCAAGGACCGCCTCGGCACACAGGCCAGCAGCCTCACGTTCACGACAACGATGGCGCTGGTGCCTTTCTTCACCGTGGTGCTCGCGGTGTTCACGGCTTTCCCGATGTTCGGCAAATTGCAGTCGGCGCTGCAAAGCTGGCTCGTGCAAAGCGTCATCCCCGACGCGATCGCGAGACAGGTGCTCGGCTATCTCACGCAATTCTCGTCGAAGGCAAGCAAGCTCGGCTCCGTCGGCGTGGCCGCTCTGTTTTTCATAGCGCTCTCGTTGGTCCTCACGATCGACCGCACGCTCAACGGCATCTGGCGCGTGCGCAGGCAGCGGCCGTTCGGCCAGCGCGTGCTGATCTACTGGGCCGTGATGACGCTCGGCCCGTTGTTGCTCGGCGCCTCACTCAGCCTGACCTCGTATGTGATTTCCGAGTCGCGTGGGCTGGTGCAGGGCGTGCCGGGTGCATTGCAGTTTGTCTTCGAGCTGATCGAATTCGCGCTCCTTGCCGCGGGCCTGACGGGGCTGTATCGCTATGTGCCCAACACGCCAGTGCAAAGGCGGCATGCCCTCGCAGGCGGAATCTTCGCGGCTGCGGGCATCGAGATCGCGCGACGCATCCTTGCGATGTATCTCGGCAAGGTGCCGACGTATTCGCTCATCTACGGCGCGTTCGCGACGTTGCCGATCCTGCTGCTGTGGATCTACATCGCATGGCTCATCGTGCTGTGGGGCGCGGTGATCGCGGCTTATCTGCCCAGCCTTGTGGCGCACGAGCGGCGGCCGGGTGGCGGGCCGGGCTGGAGATTCGAACTCGCGATCGAGCTGCTGCGCGCGCTTGAGCAAGCGAAATCGACGGAGGAGCGCGGCCTCACCGTCGATGAACTCGCAGCTGCGTTGCGCGTCGATCCGCTGGAGATCGAGCCGTCGCTGGAGACGCTTCTTGCGCTCGACTGGGTAGGGCGACTCGACGAGCAGAAAGCCATCGAGCTTACGCGGCATGTCTTGCTGGCCGATGCAGCCACCACGCGCCTCGCACCGCTTGTCGAACGACTGCTGCTGCCGCACAACGATGCGACCGTCGGCCTGTGGTCGCGCAGCGCGTTGCCTTCGCTCGTAGTGAAGGACGTCCTCTGATGTCGTCGACGGGCCGCCCGCTGCCGACGACTTTCGAATGCATCGAGGCGACCGCGCTTCGAGAGCCGAGGCGCCTCGCGCTCGTCCAGAACATGGAGACGTGGACCTACGAAGCGCTCTATGTCGACACGGTCCGCACAATGCGCATCCTCGCGGAGCTGGGCGTCAAGCGCGGCGATCGCGTCGCAGTGGGTACTGAAGGCTTCCAGGCGAGCATGGTGCTGCTCGTCGCGCTGGAAAACATGGGCACCGTGACGGCCAGTTTCCTTCCGAAAAACGATGCCGACGCCAACAGGCTCTTCGGCATGGTCGACTGGGTGTTCAGCGACAGCCCGCAGGTCACACCCGAGCAGGTGCGATTCGTGCTGGTCGATGCGCATCTCGTCCTCAGGATCGAGATCGTGAATTTCGCCGATCTGCGACCGTTGCCCTCCGCTCCGTTGTCGCCGGATGAACCGCAGCGCATCGCGCGCACCTCGGGCTCGTCGGGGCAATCGAAGTTCATGCTGCTGTCGCGGCACGCGCAGGATTACTGGATTCACGACGTCGCTGCGAGCTGCCGGCTCGATGCGGATTCGCGGCTTCTCATGACCGGCCCACTCGTGGCGAACGGCACGTTCGCTCGCGCGAGCGCATGTCTTCGCATCGGCGCGGCGGTGTTCGACTGTCCTCGCATGCGCAGCGTGTTGCCCGAGGTGACGCACATCGCTGCGATGCCGGTTCAGCTCGAATCGCTGCTGGCCGGCTTGCCTGCCGACTACAAGCCGCCGCGCGCAATCAGCGTCTGCACCGTGGGTGGTTTTGTCGCGCCTTCACTGCGCGCCGCTGCCGTGCAGAGATTTGGCGGCCAGGTGTTCAGCCGCTACGGCATCAACGAGACCGGCGGAATCTGCGACGACGTCGACGCCAACGGCGCCGGCGTTCTCAAGGCGGGTGTCGATCTGCGCATCGTGGACGACGACGGACGCGATGTACCGCAAGGGAAGGCGGGCATCGTCGCGGTGCGCACGCCCGGCATGGTCGACAGCTACATCGACGAGTCCGAAGCGGCGCGCCATGCGTTTCGCGATGGCTGGTTCCTCACCGGCGATTGGGGCGTTCTGGTCGCAGCGCGCGTGCTGCGGCTCCTGGGCCGGCGTGACGATCTCGTGAACATCGGCGGCATCAAGGTTGCGGCAACGACGATAGAAACGCAGGTGCGCAATCTTGCGCAGCCCAAGGACTGCGCCGTACTTTCGGTGAATCTCGATGGTGGACAGGCATCGATCGGAATTGCGCTCGTCGCCGGCGCCGGCGACGCGCGCGATGCACTCAGGCGCCGCATCGCGGAAGGCCTGCAACTCGGCGCAACAGTCGGCGCGAAGGTGATCTTCCTGCCGATGCTGCCTTGCCTTCGCAGCGGCAAGATCGATCGTGTCGCGCTGCTTCGGCTCTTCGAAGCGCCGCCGCCGGGCAGCATCTGACCTTTGCGAATCAACCCGCAGCGAAAGGCGCGTGCAGGAACCCGCGAAACCGCGCGCGGCCGCCGCGCGTCGGCGGCTGCGTGAGCGAGTAACGCGGAAAGCGCGAGACGAAACGCCCGATCGCGACCCGCCCTTCGAGCCGCGCGAGGCTGAGCCCGGCGCACTGGTGGATGCCGAAGCCAAAGGCCAGATGCTTGTTGTTCTGCCGCGCGAGATCCAGCACGTCGGGACGATCGAACTGCGCCGGGTCGCGATTCGCCGCACCTATGCACAGTGTGACCAGCGCGCCGGCTTCGAGCGGCACGCCGCCGACTTCGCATGCGTGCACTGCGCGCCGGTTGCCGAGCTGGTTGGAAGATTCGAAACGCAGGAACTCGTCGACCGCGAGCGTCATGAAGTCCTCGTTCGCCACTTGCGACAAGAGCAGCGCCTTTTGCTGCGGCCATTCCTGCAGCGCGACGAGCGCATTGCCGATGAGGTTCGTCGTCGTCTCGTGTCCGGCGTTGAGGATGAACACGCAGTTCTGCAGCAACTCCGATTCACTCAATTGCTCGCCGGTGCCTTCGCCTTGGATGAGTCGCGTGAGCACATCGTGCTCGGGGTCACCGGGGTGTTTCCGACGCTCGGCGACGAGATCCATCAGGTACGCCGTGAATTCGGCGACGCCGCGATTGCCCAGCGACTCCTGTTCGGGCGTGAGCTTCGGCTCCAGCGCGCCGAGGATTGCGAGCGACCAGCCGCGCAGCGGCCCGCGGTCTTCGTGCGGCACGCCCAGCAGGTTGCCGATGATCTCGACCGGAATCGCGGATGCGAAATCGTCGATCAAATCGCCGCCGCCTTTGCTCGCGATGTTGTCGATCAGCTTATCGACGAGCGTGACGAGCCCGGGCTCCATCTCCGCAATGGCACGCCGCGCGAGCGCGCCCATGATGAGCTTGCGCACGCGCGTGTGCAGCGGCGGGTCGTTGAAGACGAGGCTTGTCGTGTGATGTTCCAGCAGCGGCGAGCCCGCGCCGTATTTGGGCGTGAACTCCACCTTCTTGTCGGAGCTGAAGGTGTGCGCGTCGCGATACACCGCGACGAGATCCGCATAGCGCGTGAGGAAGACCGAGCCGTCCGGCAAACGCTTGACCGGCTGCGTCTCGCGCAGGCGCGCGTAAATGGGATACGGGTTCGCGTAGAAATCCGGCGGCAACGCGCGCAGGTCGAACGACGCCGCGAGTTCCGCGGCGCGCTCGGGTGCCATCGGCGGCGTGATCACTTCAGGAAATCGCGAATGGCAAACAGCGTCTCGTCCGGCGTTTCGGTCATCTGGTGATGGCCGTGCGGCAGGTACATCACCTTGTGCGTCTTGCCGGTCTCTTTTGCCTTGGCGACGAGCGACTGCGCGGCCTTGGGCAGCGTCATCTGGTCCTGCGCGCCGAGCAGGAAGAGGATCGGGCACGTGACCTGCGCGACAGCGTTCTCGCCATTGGCGTAACTGTCGCAAGCCTTGAAGCCGCGATGAAACACGTTGACCTTGCGATTGCTCGCAAGCACACGTCGGCCCAGGGCCATCGACGAGCCGTACACCCACGTTCCGGGGCCGAGTGCCGAGGGCGGCGGTGCCAGCGTGTTGCGCGAGAACACGTTGATCATCTTCAGCGCCTTCTCGGGCTCGTGCAGCGATGCTTCGAGCAATGCGGACGACACCTTCATCGGAAACGCCGTCCCGACGAGAACGAGGTGTGACACGCGATCTTTCAATCGCGACGCGGCCTCAAGCGAGATGAGCGATCCCCAGCTATGCCCGACGAGCGCGGCTTTCCCGACACCGGCGGCATCCAGCAGCTTGCCCACGAACTCCGCGGCTTCCTCGACGGAAGAGGGCGCTTCGCCTTCGCTGCGCGCATGACCGGGAAGATCCACCGCGAGCACGTTCCAGCCATGGTGCGCGAAATAGCGCGTCTGCAGGATCCACACGCTGTGGTCGTTGAGTACACCGTGGACGAAGACGATGGTCGGCTTCGATTTGTCGAAGGGCCTGCCGCCGGTGTAGCAATACGTCCTGGCGCCGTTGACGATCAGGTCCATGTCACGCCGCCTTTTCTGCGGCCTTCAACGCGCGCTTCAAGTCATCGATCAAATCATCAGGATCTTCGAGGCCGATCGACAGGCGAATCGTTCCCTGCGTAATGCCGGCAGCCGCAAGCGCTTCATCGCTCATGCGGAAGTGCGTGGTGCTCGCCGGATGGATCACGAGGGAGCGGCAATCGCCGACGTTCGCAAGGTGGCTGAACACCTTCAGCGTGTCGACGAACTTCTTGCCCTGTTCGCGATTGCCCTTCATGTCGAAGCTGAACACCGAGCCCGCGCCCTTGGGCAGGAGCTTTTGCGCAAGCTGGTGGCTCGGATGCGATTCGAGCAGCGGGTGGCCCACGCGCTGCACCATCGAATGCGACGCGAGAAACTCCACCACCTTGCGCGTGTTGCCCATGTGCTTTTCCATGCGCAGCGACAGCGTCTCGATGCCTTGCAGGATGAGCCACGCCGTATGCGGGCTCATGCACGCGCCGAAATCGCGCAAGCCTTCACGACGCGCACGCAGCAGGAAAGCGCCGACCGTCGATTCCTCGGTGAACACCATGCCGTGAAAGCCGTCGTAGGGCGATGACAGCTCTGCGAAATGTCCTGACGCATCCCAGTCGAAACTGCCGCCGTCGACCACGACGCCGCCGATCACGGTGCCGTGTCCCGAAAGAAACTTGGTCGCCGAGTGGTAGACCAGGTCCGCACCCAGCGACAGCGGCTGCATCAGGTAAGGCGTGGTGAATGTCGAATCCACCAGCAACGGCAGCTTCGCGTCGTGCGCGATCTGTGCGACGGTGGGGATGTCCAGCACGTCCAGGCCCGGGTTGCCCAGCGTCTCACCGAACAAGAGTTTGGTGTTGGGCCGGATCGCTGCCTTCCAGCCGTCGATGTCGCCGGGCTTGACGAAGGTTGTCTCGATGCCGAAACGTCTCAAGGTGTAGTGCAGCAGGTTCTGAGATCCGCCATAAAGCGCGGTGCTCGCGACGATGTGCGAGCCCGAGCCCATGATCGTGGCGATGCTCAGGTGCAAGGCCGCTTGCCCGCTCGCTGTCGCAATGGCGCCGATACCGTTTTCGAGGGCGGCGACGCGCTGTTCGAACACAGCCGTGGTCGGGTTGCTGATGCGCGAATAGACGTAGCCCGAGCGCTCGAGGTTGAACAGGGCCGCCGCGTGGTCGCTCGACTCGAAGACGAACGAGGTGGTCAGGTGGATAGGCACGGCCCGCGCGCCGGTGGCGGGGTCGGGCGCGGCGCCCGCGTGAAGCTGCAGCGTGTCGAAGCCGGGGTCGGAATAGCCGGGCATGAGTCTCCTCTCGGGCGTATGGCAGTCGCCGCGATTGTGGGCTATATTGGGTTGAACGGCATTGGGCCGCACGAGGAGAGCCACCCATGAAAGTCAGCGACATCCTGCGCGTGAAGGGCAATACGCTTTTCACCGTCACGCCCGACGAGCCGTTGGCGCGCGCCGTCGAAGTGATGGCGGAAAAGGACATCGGTTCGCTGGTGGTCATGGATCATGGCGATCTCGTTGGCATGCTCACCTTCCGCGAGGCGATCCTCACCATCGTCAAGAACGGGGGCAGTGTCGGCTCCACGATCGTGCGAACGGCGATGGACGACCATCCGCTGACCTGCACCGCCGAAACCGAGCTCGACGAAATCCGCCGCATGATGCTCGATCGCCATGCCCGCTACCTGCCGGTGATGGACCGCCGCATGCTCATGGGCGTCATCAGCTTCTACGACGTCGCGAAAGCCGTCGTGGAAAGCCAGAACTTCGAAAACAGGATGCTCAAGGCCTACATCCGAGACTGGCCGGCAGGCGACCAGCAGGAGCAGGGCGCGCAGCTCTGAGGCGTTCATCCGCTCGGGGATAATCGCACCCCATGAGCGGCAACACTTTCGGCAGCCTTTTTGCCGTCACCAATTTCGGCGAATCCCACGGGCCGGCCATCGGCTGCGTGATCGACGGCTGCCCACCCGGCATGGAATTGTCCGAGGCCGACATCCAGCCCGACCTCGATCGTCGCAAGCCCGGCACCAGCCGCCACGTCACGCAGCGCCGTGAGGAAGACAAGGTCGAAATCCTCTCCGGTGTGTACGAGGGCAAGACCACCGGTACGCCCATCGCGCTTTTGATCCGCAACACCGACCAGCGCAGCAAGGACTACAGCGAGATCGCGCAGAGCTTTCGGCCCGGTCATGCCGACTACACCTACTTGCAGAAATACGGCCTGCGCGATCCGCGCGGAGGTGGCCGCGCATCGGCGCGGCTCACGGCGCCCATGGTCGCAGCGGGTGCCGTCGCGAAGAAGTGGCTCGCGCAAAAGCACGGCACCGTCTTTCGCGGCTGCATGCAGCAGATCGGCGACATCGAGATTGCCTTCGAAAGCTGGGACCACGTGCCGAACAATCCGTTCTTCGCGCCGATTGCCGATGTGTCGCATCTTGAAGCGTACATGGACAGCTTGCGCAAGGCCGGCGATTCGTGCGGCGCGCGCATCCGAGTGACGGCCGGCAACGTGCCGCCCGGCCTGGGCGAGCCGCTCTTTGACAGGCTCGACGCCGACATCGCCTACGCGATGATGGGCATCAATGCGGTCAAGGGCGTGGAGATCGGCGCGGGCTTTGCAAGCGTCGCTCAGCGCGGCACCACGCATGGCGATTCGCTGTCGCCGCAGGGCTTTCTTACCAACAACGCGGGCGGGGTGCTCGGCGGCATCAGCACGGGGCAGGACCTCGAGGTGTCCATTGCCATCAAGCCCACCAGCTCGATCGTCAGCCCGCGCGATTCGATCGACATGCAGGGCGAGCGCGTGGAGGTCGTGACCAAGGGCCGTCACGACCCTTGCGTGGGCATTCGCGCAACGCCGATCGCCGAGGCTTTCCTCGCGCTGGTCGTCATCGACCATGTGCTGCGCCAGCGAGCCCAGAACGCGGATGTCGTGCCGCCCGTGAAGGCGATTGCGGCGTCGGCTCGCTGAAGCCTGCTCATCCGGCGGAACTCGCGTGTGCTCGAGTTGATCTGACTGGTTACAGCCTTGAAAGGAGCCAGCATGGAGCAGTCCGCGCAGAACCCGACCAGCCCGCGCATCGACCTCACGCGATCCGCCGATGTTGCCTACTGGTGCCGCATCTTCGATGTTTCCATCGATCAGCTGCGCGACGCCGTCCACCATGCCGGCCACCAGGTCGCCGAAGTCCACCGGTATCTCGTCACGCGCACCCGGCCGCTGAACTGACGCTGTAGGCCGCAGCCTTCGGGGGCTCCTGCACTCCTTCGACATGCGCGAGCCGCATCGCGCCTGAAAGTGGCGGTGTCACGAAGGAGCGATCATGAACAAGCCCAAGGCGCGGGATGCGGCCGCCGAAAAGCAGCGCCAGGTACAGCGCGAGCAGGACAGCAAGGACCAGCGGAAGAGCTCGCAATCCAAACAGGACAAGGCGGTGCAGGCCGGCTCGCGCGCGCAGCCCGAGCCGCCGCTTGCCGAACCCCATCACGAAAAGCCGGGCACCGAAGCGCAGATGCAGATCAAGCCGCGCTTCGAGGCGCCCGGCTACAAAGGCAGCGGCAAGCTCGAGGGGAAGGTCGCGATCGTCACGGGGGGCGATTCTGGCATCGGCCGTGCAGTGGCTGTGCTGTATGCGCGTGAGGGCGCGGATGTGGCGGTCGTTTATCTGGCGTCCGACGAGGACGCGCAAGAGACAAGGCGCTGGATCGAGAAAGAGGGCGGCAAGTGCCTGCTGATTCCCGGCGACGTGAAGGATTCGAAGTTCTGCAAACAAGCCGTGGAGAAGACCGTGAAGGAGTTCGGCCGGCTCGACATCCTCGTGAACAACGCGGCGTTCCAGGAGCACGCGAATTCCATCGAGGACATCACCGACGAGCGGCTCGAAGAAACCTTCCGCACCAACATCTTCGGCTACTTCTACATGGCGCGAGCCGCGGTGCCGCACATGAAGGAAGGCTCGGCGATCGTGAACACGACATCGGTGGTCTCGCTGCGCGGAAGCAAGCAATTGCTCGACTACTCGGCGACCAAGGGCGCGATCAATTCGTTCACGTATTCGCTTGCCGAAAGCCTCGTCGACAAAGGCATTCGCGTGAACGCCGTCGCGCCAGGTCCGGTGTGGACGCCGCTGAACCCCGCGGACAAGGACGCCGAGTCGGTGAAGAAATTCGGCAAGCACACGGCGATGAAACGCCCGGCCCAGCCCGAGGAACTGTCGCCCGCGTATGTGTTTCTCGCGGCACCCGCGTGTTCGAGCTACATCACGGGCGCGATCATCCCCGTGACGGGAGAGATCGGCTGACGTATAACAGCGGCCCATGCCGCAACTGAATTTCGTGAAGGAGGGCAAGGGGCCGACCGTCGTGCTGGCCCACGCCCTGGGCTGCGACCTGACCTTATGGGACGAGGTGGCGCAGCAGCTCTCCAAGGGCTTCACGGTGCTGCGCTACGACCAGCGTGGCCACGGGAAGTCGCCTTTGGTGCCCGGGCCTTGTTCGATCGAGGACCTGGCCGACGATGCGGCCAAGCTCATCGAACAGGTGGCGGGTGGTGAGGTCCACTTCGTCGGGCTGTCGATGGGCGGGATGGTCGCGCAGCAGATCGCGGTGCGCCATCCGCAGCTGGTCAACAGCGTCGTCATCGCCAATTCGTCGAGCCATTACGACGACACCTTCCGCGGGATGTGGCGCTCACGCGTCGAGACGGCGCTGAACCTCGGCATGTCGGCAGTCGCCGAGACGGCGATGGCCCGCTGGTTCACGCGGCCCTTTCGCGAGTCGCCGGAGGGCGCAAAACGCTTTGGCCAGCTTCGCGCGGTGGTCCAGGCCATGGATCCGAAAGCCTATGCGGCCTACTGCGAGGCGATCCTGCGCATCGATTTTTTCGCATCCAATCCGCTCATCGCGTGCCCGGCCCTGGTGATTGCAGGCACGCAGGACGAGGCAACCCCGCTTGCCATGTCGCATGCGATCTGCAATGCGATCTCGGGTGCCGAGCTTGCGACGCTGGATGCCGCACACCTGAGCGCCGTCGAGCGGCCCGTCGAGTTCGCGGGCCTTGTGGCCGGCTTCATCAGCCGCATATGACCGCGATGAACACTTTGATGAACACACCGCAACTCAAGATCGATTTCGTCTCCGATGTGTCCTGCCCATGGTGCGCCATCGGCCTGGCGTCGCTGGAAACCGCCCTGGGCAAGCTGCAGGGCGAGGTGAACGCGCAGATTCACTTCCAGCCTTTCGAGCTCAATCCCTCGATGCCGCCGGACGGCCAGGACATCACCGAGCACCTCACGCAGAAGTACGGCACCACGCGCGAGCAGCAGACAGCCGCGCGCGAGGGCATCCGCCAGCGCGGGGCGGCTGTAGGCTTCGATTTTCGCAAGGAAGGGCGTGATCGCATCTACAACACCTTCGATGCGCATCGGCTGCTTCACTGGGCGGGTCTCGAAGACGAGGGCAAGCAGCTTGCGTTGAAGAAGGCGCTGTTCAAGGCGTACTTCACCGATGGCCGCAGCCCGGCGGATCACGATGTGCTGGTGCAGGCTGCTGCGACCGCGGGCCTGGACGCGTCACGCGCGCGCGAAATCCTCGCGGGCGACGAGTTCGCCCAGGACGTGCGCGAGCAGGAAGGGTTCTACACGGGCCACGGCATCCACGCCGTGCCGGCCGTCATCGTGAATGACCGCCACCTGATCCAGGGTGGCCAGCCGCCCGAGGTGTTCGAGCAGGCGCTTCGGCAGATCACACAGGCCCTCACACAGGACGGTAGCGCTCGTTGACGGTCATCCAGAAGTCGTGCACCTGCCGCATCTTGCGGCGCAGCTCGTCGTAGTCGGTGGCCTTGCGCACGTAGCTGTTGGCGCCGTTGGCGTAGCACGAGGCGATGTCGCCCTTTTCGGTGGACGACGAGTGCATCACGATGGGAACGGTGGCAGTGCGCGGGTCCTCGCGCACGGCCTTGAGCACGTCCAGGCCGTGCAGGCGCACGAGCTTCATGTCCAGGATGATCAGCCGTGGCGGCACGCTGGTGTCGCGGCCCGCATTCCGGCCCCGGCCGAACAGCCAGTCGAGCGCCTCGACACCATCGGTGGCCGTCACGATCTCGCGAGGGTCGCAGCACTCGCCGAGAGCCATGACAGTCAGCTCGAGATGATCCGGGTTGTCGTCGACCACGAGGATCGAAGGATTCATAGGGCGGCCCAATGGATTCACACTGTCGCTCCGGCGATGCGCCGGACTCTCCCCTGCTCGCTGGACGCGGGGCATTTTCGCATGGCGACGGCGCTATCGGTTGAGTCAGGCAATGGCGCCGCGTCCTACAAGTGCTCACCCAGCGCGCCGACACAATGGGCCGATGAGTGTGCAGCTGGACTTGCCCGGCGCGGATGCGGAAGATCTGCGCGTGCGGCTGCAGCGTCAAGACGAGTTCCTCGCGGTCGTCGCCCACGAGCTGCGAGCCCCCTTGGGCGCCATCCTGGGCTGGGCCCACCTGCTGCGGCGTCAGGCGGTGCAGGAAGAGATGCAAAAGGGCCTCGAAGTCATCGAGCAGAGCGTGCATGTCCAGGCCAAGCTGATCGACGACCTGCTCATGATGAGCCGGATGGCTTCCAACAAGATCCAGCTCGAACTGCAGGCGGTGGATCTCGGGGACCTGATCGAGACAGCGGTCGAGTCGGTGCGGCCGGCGGCGCAGGAAAAGGGAATCCACCTGCACAAGTTGCATCACCCGGAACCTCTCGTCGTGCGCGGCGACCCGACGCGGCTGCAGCAGGTGCTGGGCAACCTGCTCACCAACGCGGTCAAGTTCACCCCCGGCGGATGCGACGTCCAGGTCTCGCTGAAGCCCTTGCGCGGATGGGCCGTGATCACCGTCACGGACAGCGGTGAGGGCATCGCGCCCGACTTGCTGCCGCATGTGTTCGACCGGTTTCGCCAGGACCCGGCGGCCGCGCGTGTGCATGGCGGCCTCGGGTTGGGGCTGGCGATTGCCCGCCATCTGGTGGAACTGCACGCCGGCGAGATCGACGCCCAGAGCGCCGGCGAGGGCCGGGGATCGACCTTCACGGTGCGATTGCCGCTCGCCGAGAGCCGTTGACCCTTATTCGTAAGCCGAAGTCGGCACGCAGCTGCAAAACAGATTGCGGTCGCCGTAAACGTTGTCCACGCGGCCCACGGAGGGCCAGTACTTCGCGTGGCGCCTCTCATCGAGCACCGCAGCGCCGGCTTCGCGCGAATAAGCATGCTTCCATTCGCCCTTCAGCAAAGCGGCAGCCGTGTGCGGCGCGTTTTTCAGCGGGTTGTCGTCCTGCGGCCACTCGCCGCGTTCGACTCGCCGGATTTCGTCGCGGATCGCGATCATCGCAGCGATGAATCGATCGATCTCATCAAGCGTTTCGCTTTCCGTCGGCTCGACCATCAGCGTGTTCGCGACGGGGAACGACAGTGTCGGCGCGTGGAAGCCGTAGTCGATCAATCGCTTCGCTACGTCCTCGGCCATCACGCCGCTCGTCTCTTTCAATTGCCGCAGGTCGAGGATGCACTCGTGCGCGACATGGCCGTTTTCGCTCGCGTACAGCGTGGGGTAATGATCGCGAAGGCGTGCGCTGATGTAGTTCGCCGAAAGGATCGCGGTCTCGGTCGCGAGCTTGAGCCCCTCGGCGCCCATCATGCGGCAATACATCCAGCTGATCGGCAGCACGGCCGCATTGCCCAGCGGCGCAGCCGCGACGGCGCCCACTTTGTGGCCCTTGATGCCGCCGGATTCGTGACCGGGAAGGAAGGGAACGAGATCTTCCACGACGCACACGGGCCCGACACCCGGGCCGCCGCCGCCGTGCGGAATGCAGAAGGTCTTGTGCAGGTTGAGGTGACTCACGTCGCCGCCGAATTCACCCGGCGCGGCCACGCCTACGAGCGCGTTCATGTTCGCGCCGTCGACATACACGCGTCCACCGAAGTCGTGAACGATCTTGCACAGCTCCTTCACCTGCATCTCGAACACGCCGTGCGTCGACGGATAGGTGATCATCACGCAGGCGAGCTTGTCCTTGTGCAGTTCGCACTTGGCACGCAGGTCGGCGAGGTCGACGTTGCCGTTTTCGTCGCACGCGGTGACGACCACTTGCATGCCCGCCATCTGCGCGCTCGCGGGGTTCGTGCCGTGCGCGGACGAAGGAATCAGGCACACATTGCGATGCGTGTCGCCGCGGCTTTCATGCCATGCCTTGATCGCGAGCAGGCCCGCGTATTCGCCTTGCGATCCCGCGTTCGGCTGCAGGCTGATGCCCGCGTAGCCGGTGGCCTGGCAAAGCCATTCGCGAAGCTGCTCGTCGAGCATCGCGTAGCCCTGCAACTGGTCGGCAGGCGCGAACGGGTGGATGTGCGCGAACTCGGGCCAGGTGATGGGAATCATCTCGCTCGTCGCGTTCAGCTTCATCGTGCAACTGCCCAGCGGGATCATCGAGCGGTCAAGTGCGAGGTCCTTGTCGGACAGTGCCCGGATGTAGCGCAGCATGCCGGTCTCGCTGTGATGCGTGTTGAAGACCGGATGCGTGAGGAAATCGCTCGTGCGGCGCAGCGCTTCGGGGATGAGCGAATCGATCCCTTTTTCGAACTTCGAGAAGTCGGGCAATTGCTGGTTGGGCTTGGCGAAGATCTTCCAGAGCAGCTCGATATCGGCGCGCGTGGTGGTCTCATCGAGCGAGATCGAGACGATGCCCGTCCAGGATTCGCGAAGGTTCACGCGCATCGCATGGCCGCGCGCGATGAGCTGCTGCGTCGCCTCGCCGGTTGTGATGGAGATCGTGTCGAAGGCACCGCCGCCGCGTGTGGGGTGGCCCAGTTGTTCCAGGCCCTTCGCGAGGATCGCGGTGTAGCTCGCAACGCGCTGCGCGATGCGCTTCAAGCCCTGCGGCCCGTGATAGACCGCGTACATGCTCGCGATGACGGCCGGCAGCACCTGCGCCGTGCAGATGTTCGACGTGGCCTTCTCGCGGCGAATGTGCTGTTCGCGCGTTTGCAGCGCGAGTCGATACGCCGGGTTGCCATGCGTGTCGACGCTGACGCCGACCAGCCGCCCGGGCAGCGAGCGCTTGAACTCATCGCGGCACGCGAGGTAAGCCGCGTGCGGGCCGCCCGCGCCCATCGGCATGCCGAAGCGCTGCGTGGTGCCGCACACGATGTCGGCGTCCCATTCGCCGGGCGGCGTGATGAGCGTGAGCGCAAGAAGGTCGGCCGCGACGATGAGGGCCGCTTGCTTCGCGTGCACGACGGGCACGTCGGCGCGCATGTCGTGGATCTGGCCGCTGGTCGACGGGTACTGCGCGAACGCCGCGAAGTAGTCGCCCTGCAATGCCTTTGCCCATTCGTCGGCGGAATTGGCGAGCACGACTTCGATGTCCAGCGGCTTCGCGCGCGTCTGGATCACTTCGATCGTCTGCGGATGCGCATCGCCCGCGACGATGAATCGACTGCTCTTCGACTTCACGCTGCGTTTCGCAAGCGTCATCGCTTCTGCTGCTGCCGTGGCTTCATCGAGCATCGACGCATTCGCGATCGCCATGCCCGTGAGGTCGCACACCATCGTCTGGAAATTCACCAGCGCTTCCATGCGGCCTTGCGAGATCTCCGCCTGGTAAGGCGTGTACGCCGTGTACCACGCGGGGTTCTCCAGGATGTTTCGCAGGATGACGCCCGGTGTGTACGTGCCGCAATAGCCTTGGCCGATGAAGCTCTTGAAGACCTGGTTCTTCGACGCGATGGCCTTCAACTCCGCGAGCGCCGCAGCTTCCGTCGTGGGCGGCGGAAGCTTCATCGCAGCAGAGCGCGCAATGGATCGCGGCACGATGCTTTCGATCAGCGCGCGGCGCGATGCCTCGCCGATCGCCGAGAGCATGTGCTTCTCGTCGGCTTCGCTGACCCCGATGTGGCGGGGAATGAATTCGGCAGGGTTTTCGAGCTCGCCCAGCGGGCGAGCGGACGACATCAACATGGGAATCAACTCCGTCTCACACTGTCATCCCGGCGAAGGCCGGGATCGATGGCGATGGACCGACCCGGGCCTGCGCCGGGGTGACCATCATTGGGAACTCTTCGCGAACTTCTGGTACTCGGGCTCGTCCATGAGCTGGTCGAATTCGCCCATGTCCTTGATGAGGATCTTGAAGAACCAGCCGTTGCCCATCGGGTCCTTGTTGGCCAAGGATGGGTCGGCTCGCAGCTCCTCATTGACTTCCGTCACTTCGCCCGAGATGGGCATGTACACGTCCGCGGCCGCTTTCACCGATTCGACAACGCCCGCCGTCTCGCCCTTGCTGAAGCTGCGGCCGATTTCGGGCAGATCCACGAAGACCACGTCGCCCAGCGCGTCCTGCGCATGAAGCGTGATGCCGACGACGGCGGCTTCGTGGTCCTCGAGCTGGATCCATTCGTGATCCTCGGTGTACTTGACGGTCATGCGTCTCTCCTGTGATGGCGAAGTTGAGGTTGTTGTTCAGCCGCGAAAGTAGCGGTTCGGCACGAAGGGCATGGGCGCGACTTCCATCGCGACGGGCTTGCCGCGCACGATGGCTTTCACGCGCGTGCCCAAAGACGCGCACGAAGCGTCAACGTAGCCCATCGCGATGGGCTTGTCGAGGGTCGGCGCCAGAAGTCCGCTCGTGACTTCGCCGATTCTTGGCCCCTGCTCATCCTGCAACTCGGTGTGCTCGCGCACGGGCACGCGCTCCAGTGCGAGCAGGCCCACACGCTTGCGGGCAACGGGCACCGTGCCATCGAGCTGCCCGAGAATCTTGTCGGCACCGGGGAAGCTTCCGGCCCGCGCACCGCCCGTGCGCCGCACCTTCTGCATCGCCCAGTTGAGCTGCGCTTCGACGGGCGTCGTGCTTGTATCGATGTCGTTGCCGTAGAGGCAAAGGCCCGCTTCGAGACGCAGCGAGTTGCGTGCGCCCAATCCGATGGGCTGCACCTCAGGCTGCGAAAGGATCGCGCGTGCCAATGCATCGGCCTGCGATTCGTGCACGGAGATTTCGAACCCGTCCTCGCCCGTGTAGCCGCTGCGCGTGATGAAGAGGTCGGTGCCTTGCCACTGGAAAGCGCCCCCCGTCATGAAGACGAGCTTCAGGGCATCCGGCACGAGCCGCTGCATCGCGACGTGCGCCTTCGGGCCTTGCAACGCGAGCAATGCGCGCTCGGGCATGGCGATCACTTCGCAGCGCGAGCCGATGCGCGCCTGCATGTGCGCGATGTCGCCGGCCTTGCACGCGCCGTTGACGATCACGAAGATGTGGTCGCCGCGATTGACGAACATGAGGTCGTCGATGATCGTGCCCTCATCGGTGAGCAGCAGGCCGTAGCGCTGCTTGCCTTCGGCCAGGCCGATCACATCCACCGGCATCAGCGATTCGAATGCCGCTGCCGCATCTGCGCCGACGAGCCGCAGCTGGCCCATGTGCGAGACATCGAAAAGGCCCGCCGAGTCGCGCGTCTGGCGGTGCTCGGCCATCAGGCCTGAGGGGTACTGCACGGGCATCGAGTAGCCGGCAAAGGGAACCATGCGTGCGCCCAGCTCGACATGCAGGGCGTGAAGCGGTGTCTTGAGAAGCTGGTCGTTGAGAACCTGGCCATTCGAATCGGACAAGCGGGTCTCCATCAAGGGCTGCGATCCATGGCCGTGACCATGGGGCTGCCCAGCTGTCCGCTTTACCTGAGAGATTCACCCGTCAAGACGGGCTTGCTCCTTCGGTGGGCTTCTGTGCGAAGCCTCTCTCCAGCCGGGTGACGCAACGCTTGCGCTGTTGCGGTGTCAGTCCTGGGTGCCTGAGCGTTCGGCT
>DATJJL010000041.1:0-20222 GCA_035492155.1 Ramlibacter sp.
CGGCCGAGCTGGGCGAGCCCGTGTTCTTTCCGCCGCAGTACGCGCGCAGCCATCCGTCAATGCGATTCGGCGATTTCTACAAGGTCTACCAGGAGACAAAGCAATGAACGACTCGAACCATCCCGTCGTTGGCCGCCGCGAGCTTTGCGTCGCCGCGGAAGGCGGCCTGCCCAATTTCGACTACACCATTCCCTTCGGCACAGTTGTGTCGTCGAAGGCGCCGCGCGATCGCGTCAGGCTGCTGGCGTCGCACATGCAAGCGTTGACACAGACGCCCGAGATGGTGGCGCAGCTCGACAGGCTGGGCCTCGTACCCAGCGGAATCGCTCTGGAGGACTTCGACCGCTACCTGGCCAGCGAGCAGCGCAAGCTCGCGAAGGTTGTGCGCGTGGCCGGCCTCGCTACGTCTTGAAGTTGCCCGACTGCACGATGCGACCGAGCTTTTCGGTTTCGCGCGCGATGTAGGCGTCGAAGTCGGCGAGCACCAGGTCGCGCGGAATCATCCCTTGCGCGACCAGCTTTTCGCGAATCTCCGGCGTGCGTGTGAGCGCGGCGAACTGATCGGCAAAAAATTTCAGGTGCTGTTTCGGCGTCTTCGACGACATGATCGCGCCGTAGGTGATCGCGAACTCGAAGTTGGGCAGGCCGCTTTCGGCCACGGTCGGGACATCGGGCATAAGCGGAAGGCGCTCGGGCGCGGTGACGGCCAGCGCGCGAATCCTTCCGGATTTCAGGAGCCCTGAAGCAAGCCCCGGCGGGGGGAAAGCAACGTCCAGGCGTCCAGCGGCGATCTCGTTCACCGCTTCCTGCACGCCCTTGAAAGGCACGTGCACGAAGCGGATGCCGGCGTCCTGCGCAAACTGCTCGCCGGCCAGGTGCGTAGCCGATGCCACACCCGCCGAGCCGAAGTTCAGGCTGCCCGGCTTGCGCTTTCCGATCTCGATGAATTGCGCCAGGGTTTTTGCCGGGTGGTCCGCCGGCACGACCACGAGCGACGGCGCATTGGCGAGCAACGCGATGCCGGAGAAGTCGCGCACGGTGTCGTAGGGCAGCTTTTGCATGAGCGGGTTCACGCTGTGCGCCGACGAGATGAAGAGCATCGCGTGGCCGTCGGGCGGCGACGCAAGGAGCGCCTGCGTCGCCGCGATGCCGCCCGCACCGGGGCGGTTTTCCACCACGAAGGCCTGGCCCGTCATCTGCGACATGCGCTCGCCGTACATGCGAGCGAGGATGTCGATGAGCGCGCCCGCCGAGAAAGGGATGATCATGCGCACGGCTTTCGACGGGAATTTTTCGGCCTGTGCCCACGCCCATGCGGGAGCGGCGGTGGCCGAGAGGCCCGCGCAGAAGCGGCGGCGTGAGATCGCGTTCTTTGTCATCGGGTTCTTCTAGTCAGCCTTGAATGGATCGGGCGATGTGACTTGCTCATGGTTAAAAAACACGCGGCGCCAGCGCACGACTTCAACCTTCTCGTACAAGCCCGCTGGCGTGAAGGGATCCTCATCGGCGAAGGCCTGCGCTTCCGCGCGGTCCTTCGCCTCGATGATCATGAGCCCGCCGTGCACGTGGCGATTGAAGTCGTCCACTTGGCCGCCGGCGGCGACGAGCCGGTGGATGTTGGCGCGCAGCCACTGCAGTCGCCGCGGCCGCAGTTCGTCGCGGATCGCTTCGCGCCCCGGCTTGTCGGTTGCGAGGATGAGGAAGTTCACTTCTTGTCCCCCGCGCGGTGCTTGAACGAGTCGCTGCGAAAACTCACGATCGCATCCGGGTCCACCTTCACCTGCACCACGGCGGGCTTGCCGCTTTTGAGCGCTTGGTTCACGGCGTCGGCCGTTTCACCGGGGCCGTTGGCACGCGCGCCGAAACCGCCGCACGACCTGGCGAATTCGTCGTACGGCGCGCTGATGATGTCGGCGCCGACATAGCGCTTGCCGTAGAAGTCGCGCTGGTAGGCCTTCTCGGCGCCCCAGCAGCCGTTGTCGAGCACGACGGTCACGGTCGGGATGTTGTGCTGGATGGCGGTGGTGAACTCCGTCATGCCGATGCCGAAGCCGCCATCACCCATGACGGAAATCACCGGGCGCTCGGGCGCGGCGAGCTTTCCGCCCAGGCCCGCCGCGAACGACATGCCGACCAGGCCGAAGTCCAGCGGCGTCATCAACGCCGGCGGCTCGAAATAGCTCAGCTGGTCCGTCGCCTGCATGCACAGCGTCCCGGCGTCGAGCGTGATGAGGCCGTTGCGCGGCATCACCGAGCGCAACTCCGCGAAGATCTGTTCGGGGCGCATGGGCACGGCGCGGCTCGCGCCGAGTTCTGCGCGCTTGCGATGCAGGGCCTGCTTGTCCTCGCGCGCGGCTGCATTGCGCTGTTGCCAAGCCGACGGATCGAGCGGGTTGGCGGCAAGTGCGTCGGCGAGTGCGTGCACGGTGCCGGCGGCGTCGGCCACGATACCCAGGTCGATCGGGTAGTAGCGGCCGATGGCCAGCGGGTCGATGTCGACGTGCACCAGCTTGACGCCGGGCGCGAACGCGTCTTCGAAGAACGTGGTGTTGAAACCCAGGCGCGTGCCGATGGCCAGCACCACATCGGCTTCTTTGGTGAGCTTGCTCGCGACCGGGTTGCCGCGCGGGCCGACCTGGCCGAAGAAGAGGTCGTAGTCGCTGGGCAGCACGTCCGTGTGGCCCGCCGATGCGGCCACCGGAATCTTCGTTGCGCGCGAGAACTCCATCAGCGCCGCGCTGCCGCGCGAAGACTTCATGCCGCCGCCGGTGATGATGAGCGGGGAGCGCGCCTTGCGCAGCATGGCGACGATGCGTTCGGTCTGCGCCGCAGACGGCGCGCCGTGTTCCACCGTGTCCCACGAATTCCACTGCTCGCCGACGCTCACGGTCTGCGCGAACAGGTCGCGAGGGATGTTCAGCAGCACCGGGCCCTTGCGGCCGATGGTCGAGTAGCGCACGGCCTCGCGCACATACTCGGGAATGCGGTCGGCGCGGTGCACGTCCCACATGCGCTTGGTGATCGGCGTGAACAGCGAGTGCTGGTCGAACTCCTGCAGCGTGTCGCGGCCGATGTGCGACGTGGACACGAGTCCCGTGATCGCCACCACGGGCGAAAAAGCAAGCTGCGCCTGGATCAGGCCGGTGACGAGGTTCGATGCGCCGGGGCCGGCCTGGCCCGCGAGGATGACCCCGGGTTTACCGGAAATGCGCCCATAGCCGTCGGCCATGTGGGTGCCCGAGCGCTCGTCGCGCACGCCGATGTAGCGGATGGTGGGATGTTCGTGCAGCGCGTCGTAGACCTCCATGGTCGACGAGCCCAGCAGTCCGAACACGTACTTGACGCCTGCGTTTTCCAGTGCGGACACGAGTGCCTGGCCGCCCGACATTTCCTTCATGACTTGAACCCCTTTGTAGATGGCTTGCCGATGATAGGAACGGGGGGAGGTGCAGACACGCTATACCAGCTATTCAGGCGCATTGAATAACTGGTATAGGTTGGGCGGCGCCGCCCCGCCGTGCAACATGCGCCCATGAAGCCTGCCCAGAACCTCGCGCGATTCGTCTCCACGCTGTCGTATTCGTTCCTGCCGCCTTCGGTTGCCAAGGCGGCGGCGCGCCACCTGCTGGACACGATCGGTGTCGGCTTTCTCGGCGCCTCGATGCCCATGCCCCGCGCGGGCTTCAACGGCATTGCCGCGCTGCCGTCGTCGGGCGACGCCACCGTGTGGGGCCGAAGCGAGCGCATGTCGGCGCCCTATGCCGCAATGGCCAACGGCATCTCGGCGCACGTGCTCGATTACGACGACACGCACTCCGAAGGCATCGTGCACGGCAGCGCCTGCATCGCGCCGCTGGTGCTGGCACTGGGCGAGGCGCAGGACGCCAGCGGGGCCGAAGTGCTCGCCGCATTTGTCGCGGGTTGGGAAGTGGCGGCACGCGTCGGACTCGCCGCGCAGGGCACGATGCACAAGCGCGGGTACCACACGACATCGGTCGCGGGCGTGTTCGGCGCCGCGGCGGCGGCGGGGAAACTGCTTAAGCTCGATGAGACGCAGATCGGCCATGCCATCGCCTTGGCGGGAAGCCTCGCATCGGGCATCAACGAATACCAGGCGGACGGCTCGAGCTCGAAGATCGTCCACACCGGTTGGACGGCGTACTCGGGTATCGTCGCCGCGGAGCTCGCGCGCGCCGGCATGACGGGCCCGGCATCCATCTTCGAGGGGCGGCTCGGCTTTCTCAACGCCTACGGCGATCTCAAGGGCAGCGACCTTTCTCGGCTCGATCGCGGGCTGGGAAGCGAGTGGGAAGTCGAGCGCATCTCCATCAAGCCTTACCCGTGCTGCCATTTCGGCCACGCGTTCATCGATTGCGCCGCGCTGATGCGCAAGGCGGGCGTTCGCGTGGGTGAAATCGAATCGATCGAATGCGTCGTGCCCGAGATCGAAGTGCAGATGGTGTGCGAGCCGGTGGCGCAAAAGCGCGTGCCGACCACACCCTACGGCGCCAAGTTCAGCCTGCCCTTCATGGTCGCGCTGGGACTCGTCGACGGCGAGATCGGGCCGGCGAGCTTCACGCCCGAGAGCATCCAGCGGCGCGACCTGCTCGATCTCGCGAAGAAGGTGTCGTATCGCGTGGCCGCGCCGGGCGAGACGACCTTCCCGAAGTACTTCCCGGGCTGGATCAACGTGACGCTGAAAGACGGCACCACGCGCTCGGAAAAAATGGACATCAACTGGGGCACGCCCGAGCGCCCGATGGACGACGCGTCGCTCAAGGCCAAGTTCCTGCAGAACCTCGTGTCCGCCAGGCCGGGCACGGCGCAGGCGCTTGCCGACGCGGTGCTGTCTATGGGCAATCGCAGCGCGCGCGATGTCGCGGCCGCGATCCGCGCGCTCGTCTAGAAGTTTCAGGCTCGCGGCGTCACGCCTGCCATCGGTGCCGCACCAGGCGGGCCTGCTCGCGGATCACCTGCACGAGTTTGCGCGTGGTGTTGGTCACCGGCCGGTCGAACGAGCGAATGAGAATCGCCGTGGACGAAATGATGGGGTTCACGATCGGAACCACCTTCAACTCGCTCGCGCCCGCGAAGTTGAACAGCGCGGGCCGCGTGAGAATCGTGCAGGCGATGCCCTTACGCACGAGGTCGAGCAGTGCGTTGAGCCCGTCGATTTCGCACATCACGTCGAGCTGCACGTTGCGGGCCGCGGCCGTGCGATCGATCTTCAGGCGCATACCGTGCGGCGGGCCGGGAAGTACCAGCGGAATGTCGGCGATGGCCGAGAAGTCGATGGCGTTGCCCAGGTCCCGGTCGGTCCCGCGGCTGCGCGCTGCGACAAGGTAGTAGCGTTCGTCCCACAACAGCTCGCTCTCAAGGGGAGACTGCACGTTGTCCTCGTACACGATGCCGATGTCAATGCGGCCGCTGGTTATCCACTCCTGCACGAAGCTCGTGAAGCATTCGACGATGCGCAGGTTGCCGTTGGGCGCCGCGCGCATGAACTCGCGCGCCACGGGCACATTGAGGATGCGGCCTGCCGCGGGTGCGAGGCCGAGCACCACGCTCTCCGACGGGCTCGAGCCAGTGTCGGCCACTTCGGCGCGCATCTGGCGCGCGCGCGCCAGGAGAGGCCGCGCGTGACGCAGCAACATCTCGCCGGCCTCCGTCGGCTCGACGCCGTGGCCGGTACGCTCCAACAGGCGCGTGCCCAGTTCGTCTTCGAGCAGCTTGATATGCCGGCTGAGCGTGGGCTGCGAGACCTTGATGACGGCAGACGCCGTCGAGAAGGCGCCGGCCTGCGCGACCTCCACGAAATATTCGAGCGCCAGCAGGTCGAGATTGCCCATGCCGTTCCTCAACTGGCCCACGCGGGTTTGAGCAGCGCGGCTTCTTCGCGGATGATGCGCACCAGCGCGCGCACGGTCGCGGACGGGTGCTTGTTGCCGGCGGTGCAAAGCACGAGTTGCCGATCGAGCGTCGGAGAGTGAACGGCGATGAGGCGCAGCGTGGGCGAGCGGCGGTGGTGCGTTTCCACCGCGCCCTGCGGCAGCACCGCCACGCCGAAGCCTTCGATCACCCAGTCCATCAGCGTGTTGAGGCTGTCGCCTTCCAGCCGCACGTTCAGTTTGACACCCAGGCGTTCGGAGTGCCGGTCGATCACCAGCCGCAGGCCGTGCGCGGCGCTGGGCAGAAGCATCGGCAAGCTCGCGAGGTCGGCGAACGCGATCGAGTCGTCGAGGTGCGCCACGAGCTTTTCGTCGGCCACGAGCATGAGGTGCTCGCTCCACAGCGGATCGCCGGGGACGCCGTAGTTGTCCATGAGCACGCCCACGTCGACGCGCCCCGTGGCCAGCCACTCGCGGATGTGGCCTGTCATGCCTTCGACGAAACGCAGGCGCGCGGATCCCAGCTCGTTGTGAAACCGCTCGACCACGGCGCTGATCAGCACGGATGTCACGGTGGGCGGGGCGGCAAAGATCGCGAGCTCAGCCGGGTTTTCGGAGATGTCGGCCACGCTGTTCAGGGCGGCCTTGGCGCTGGCAAGCAGGTCGGTGCCGCTTTCGTACAGTCGCTCCCCCGCCTGTGAAAGTACGAGTCCGCCGGCGCCAGAAGACTGGAACAGCTTTACGCCCAGGCTCGCTTCAATGCGCGAGATCTGCTGATGCTGCTGGGTCAGGGCGGCGGAGTTCGCGGCACCCGCCGCACCCGCGCGCACCTGCTCGGCCAGCGCCACGAAGGCCGCCAGCGCATGCAGGTCGAGGTACTCACCATGGTTACGCATGCATTCGCAGTCACGAGCTGCGAATGATTATCCGCTCAGCGACGTTACGGGCAGGTGGGGTCGGCAGAAGGCGCCTCGCTCCAGATCACGCTGGCGGGAATCGGCTGCTTCAGGATGCCGCCGGCGGTCATCACCTTGTTCCACGGCGCGAGATCGCTGGCCGGGTACTTCACGGTGACGAGGCTCAGTGCGTTTTTCACCAAGTCCGAGTACTGCGCATCGGACAGGCCAGCAACGGGCATCTTCTCCTTGATGATGGCAGCAGCCTCGTTGAAATTCTTGGGGTCCTTCAGCCAGCAGTAGGTCTTGCGATGCGCCGCGACCAGCTTGCGGAACATGCCTGGATTTTTCGCAACCTTTTCGCCGCTGGCCAGGATGATGCTGTACACCGACTTGCCGAAGTCGCCGGGGCCGTCGCCCTTGCGCATGTCCACGAGAATGCGGCCGAAGCCGCCCGCGACAGCCACTTCCGACGCCGGCATGGTGGTGCCATAGACCTCAATGCGCTTGGCCTGCATCGCGGGCAGGCCGGTGGGCGGCGGGCCGACGCCGATCCACGTGACGCCGTTTTCGGGGTCGACGCCTGCATCCTTGAGCATCACGCGCATGATGTTCTCGATGTCGGAGCCGCGCCCGTACGAGCCCCAGTTCATGCCCTTCAGGTCGGCGACGCTCTCTGGGTACTTGCCGAGGTTGGGAACCTTCACGTCGCTGCGCACCAGGATCACGATCGGCATGTGCATGTTGCCCAGGACGATTTTCTGCTCGAAGCCGCGCTCCAGCGTCAGGCCCACGTTGCTCGGCGAGTTGTAGCCGGCGTCGATCGCGCCGCTGGCCGTGTTGGATGACATGAGCGGGCCGCTGGCGACCGGGATCAGCGTGGCTTCGAGGCCCTCGGCCTTGTAGAAACCCTTGGCGTCCGCGATCCAGCTGGGAATGGTCATGACGGCGCCGGGGTAGTAGCCGATCTTGATTTCTTCCGCGTGCGCCGATGCGATGGCGGCGACCGCGAGTGCGAAACCGCAAATGCGGCGAAGGCGGTTCATGAATCTCATGCTCTTGTCTCCTAACGGTGGTTGTTGCGTCTGGTTCAGGGCGAAACGCTGACGGATTCGGTCCAGTGGCCAACCAGCTTCTGCTCGATCGCTTCCGCGACCATCGTCAGCGCGATCGACACCACGGCCATCACGACCAGGATGCCCAGCACGGCATCGATACGGAAGATGCCGGAGTAATACATCACCAGGTACCCCAGCCCCGACTTCGACGCGATCATCTCGCTGGTGACGACGCCGAGGAACGAGTAGATCAGCGTGAGCTTCAGCCCCGCGAACACGGTGGGCACCGCCCAGGGCAGCGTGATCTTGCGAAAGCGCTCGATGGGCGTGCAGCCCAGCGTGCGGCTCAGGCGCATGAGCATGGGGTCGATGTTCCTCACGCCCGCGATGGTGCTGTTGAGCACGATGAAGAAGCCGAGCGAGAACGCGAGCGCGATCTTCGACGTGCCGCCGATGCCGAACCAGAGGATGAAGATCGGCGCCAGCGCGATGCGCGGCATGCTGTTGAAGCCCGTGAGGTACGGATCGAGCAGCTTGCGCAGGTAGGGCACCTCGACCAGCACGAGGCCGCCGCCGATGCCGCAGATTGCCGACAGCGCGAAGGCCGAGATCATCGCGCCCATCGTCGCCGCGCCGTGCATCACAAGCTCGCCGGGCACGGCGTGCACCAGGTATTTGGCCACGGCGACGGGCGTGCTGACCAGGAAAGCGGAAACGAACCCGAATTCCACCGCAGCCCACCACACGATGCAAAAGCACACGCCGATCGCCAGGCGGCCCAGTTGCAGGCGCAGCGATGCGCCGACGAAATCGAAGCGCCCCGTGCGCGGCGCCTGGGTGGGCATGGCGTGTTCAGCCATGCGTCGCGTCCATTTCGCGAGCCAGGTCGGACCAGATGCGTTGATAGAGCTTGTGGTATTCATCGCTTTGCTGCAACTTCTTGAGGTCACGCGGACGCTCGAAGGGGATCTGGATTTCGGACAGGATGTGGCCGGGGCGCGCTGAGCATACGAGCACGCGGTCGGCCAGAAAGATCGCCTCGGCCAGGTCGTGCGTTATGAAGATGACCGTGCGGCGGTTTTCCTCCCACAGCCGCAGGAGCTCCTGTTCGAGCGTGAGCTTGGTGTGCGCATCGAGCGCGCCGAAGGGCTCGTCCATCAGGAGCAGCGGGCTGTCCATCATGAACGTGCGGGCGAGGGCGGTGCGCTGGCGCATGCCGTGCGAGAGCTGGCGCGGGTAGAAGTTCTCGAAGCCGGCGAGCCCGACGTTGCCGATGAGCTTGCGCGCGCGCTCCATCATCGCGTCGTCGATGCTCCTGCGGCCCGTGTGGATCTCGACGCCGAACAGCACGTTGTCCATCACCGTGCGCCACGGCAGGAGCGCGTCCTGCGCGAACATGTACGCGACGTCCTTGCGGCCGGCCACCGGCCCGCTGCCGTCGATGGTCACGGTGCCGTCCTGCTTCGGCGTGAGGCCCGCGACGATGTTGAGGATGGTCGTTTTGCCGCAGCCGCTGGGACCCACGACGACGACCAGCTCGCCGCGGCGCGCCTGCAGGTCGGCATTGCTCACGGCCTGCAGCCCGCTCGCAAAGCGGTGTTTCAGGTCTCTCACGACCACGTGCGGTTCCAGCGTTGTCTCGCTCATGTCTTGTCTTGAAGATGTGGGTGCACTGTGAATGCAATCCCGGGCGCGTGCAAGGCGGATGCCCGCAAAACGGAGCATCGAATAGCTGCTATTCGGTGCGGCCCGGCCGCGTTGCGCCGACACTTCTTCCGTGCATCGATGATTTGGAGCGACCGTGCAGCCGTATGAGGTCTACGCCATCCGCTACGCCCACCACGAACGGCGGGCCAGCGCGAATTTCCTGGGAGGCGACCCGGAGGATGGGCCCATGCCCATTGACTACTTCCTGTGGCTCATCAAGGGCCACGGCAAGAGCTGGGTGGTCGACACCGGCTTCGACGAGGCCATGGCGCGCAAGCGCGGGCGGCAGTTCCTGCTGGCGCCGGAAGTGGGCCTGCGCGCGCTCGGCGTCGATCACCGCACGATCGAAGACGTGATCATCACGCACATGCATCACGACCATGCGGGCAACCACCACCTGTTCCCGTCCGCGATGTTCCACCTGCAGGACAAGGAGATGTGCTTCGCGACAGGTCGCGCGATGTGCCATGACGTGCTGCGCCATGCGTACGAAGAAACCGACGTGACCAACATGGTGGGCCGTGTGTTTCGCAACCGTGTGTGCTTCCACGACGGCGAGCAGGAGATCGCGCCGGGCCTGAGCGTGCACTGGCTGGGCGGCCACACCGCGGGCATCCAGTGCGTGCGCGTGTACACGCGGCGCGGCTGGCTGGTGCTGGCATCGGACGCGACGCACTTCTACGCCAACATCGAGCAGGCCCGCCCGTTCCCGGCGGTGCACGACGTGCTGCAGAACCTCGAGGCATGGCGCAAGCTGCGCAGCCTCGCCGGCTCGGAAGACCTCATCATCCCCGGGCACGACCCGCTGGTGCTGCTTCGCTATCCGCTGGCGATTCCCGATTTTCCCGGCGTCGTGCGGCTGGACCGTGACCCCGTGGAGATCGCGAAGTGAACGCCGAATTCGATTACATCGTGGTGGGTGCCGGGTCCTCGGGCAGCCCCTTGGCCGCGCGCATGTCGGAAGACCCGTCGTGCCGTGTCCTGGTGCTCGAAGCGGGCGAAGAAAACGCAACCAACCTCTGGTTGAAAATTCCGCTGGGCGTGGGCAAGGTCTTGAGCAACCCGTCGCTCATCTGGCCTTTTTTCACAGAGCCTGAGAAAGAGCTTCAGGGCCGCAGGATCAGTTCGCTGCGCGGCCGCGCGCTGGGTGGATCAGGCGCCGTCAATGGCCTGGCGTGGGTGCGCGGCGAAGCAGCCGAGTTCGACCGGTGGCGCGCGAGCGGCTTGGACGGCTGGGGGTTCGACGACGTGCTTCCCTTCTTCAAGAAGCTCGAGGACTATCCGCCGGGCGACCCGAAGCTGCGCGGCCACGGTGGGCCGGTCAAGGTGATCGACCGCGGCCGCTGGGACCGCGACGAGTTGTCCGAGGCTTACCGCCGCGCGTGCATCGAGGCGGGCATCCCCGAGAACGACGATTACAACGGCGAGAATTTCGAAGGCGTCGGTTTCCTGCAGCAAAGCATCGCGAACGGTTTGCGCTGCAGCGGGTGGACGGCTTACCTCGCACCGGCGCGCCACCGCGCGAACCTCACCATCGCCACAGGCGCGATCGCGACGCGCGTGATCTTCGAAGGCACGCATGCGTGTGGCGTCGAATATCTGCATCACGGCGTGCGCATGACCGCGCGCGCCACGAGCGAAGTGGTGCTGAGTGCGGGCGCGGTTAAGTCGCCGCATTTGCTGGAGCTGTCGGGCGTGGGCGATGCGACGCGGCTGGCAAGCCACGGCATTCCCGTCGTCGCGCACGTGCCGGGTGTGGGCGAGGACTTCCACGAGCACCTGCAGTTCCGCTTCACGTACGAATGCACCAAGCCGATCACCATCAATGACCTGATGGCAAGCCCCGTGCGCAAGATGGCCGCCGGGGCCAAGTTCATCTTGACGCGGCGGGGGCTTTTGAGCGGCACGTCGTCGACCGTGCATGCGCTGGCGAAGTCGCACCCGGGCCTCGAAAGCCCCGACCTCAAGATCCAGCTCGCGCTCATCAGTGGCAAGGACCGCATGGCGCGCTCGAAGACCGCGGGCATCGACGCGTTCCCGGGTTTTTCGATCGGCACGTTCAAGATCCGTCCCGAGTCGCGCGGCAGCGTGCACCTTCGCAGCAGCGACCCACTGGCCGAGCCCGCGATGCGCGTCAACTACCTCACGCACCAAGGCGACATCGACACCTACAAGCGTGCCGTCGTACTGATGCGCAAGATCGCCGCGCAGCCCGCGCTCGCCCAGTACATCAAGCGAGAGACCCGCCCGGGCCCCGCGATGACCGACGTCGACGATTTGATCGAATACATCCGCGAAACAGGGCAGACCGCGTGGCATGCGGTGGGTTCATGTCGCATGGGAAGCGACGCGATGGCGGTGACCGACGCGCGGCTTCGCGTGAAGGGCGTGACGGGCCTGCGCGTTGCGGATATCTCGGTGTTGCCGACGATCGTTTCGCCGAACACGAACGCTCCGGCGTTCATGGTCGGCGAGAAGGCTGCGGCCATGATCCAGGAAGATCGCCGCAGCGGCGCCACTGCCCAAACGTTTCGCCCGCCCGCAGGCAAGCGTGCGGCCGAGCTCGCGTGAGCGGTTCCCTGAACCCGTTGCACTTGATGAAGACGGGCGAGATCGCGGCAGAGATCGAATCGTTCCGGCTCCGACGCGCGCAGCGAAGCTAAGAATTAGGGCAGCTCGGGCGTTGCGTGGGTGACCGTGTCGCGTAACTTAGCGCATGCTCACCCTCCGTGGAATCTATGCGGGTTTCGACGGCGCAGCCTTGCACGCGTGATGCTCCGGCGGGCCATGCACAATCAGTACATGGCAGCGCCCCTTCATGTCACGCTCCGGCAGCTTCGTGCCTTCGAGGCGGCGTACCGGTTGCGCAACCTGACGCATGCGGCCGAAGCGCTGCACATGACGCAGTCGGCCATGAGCGCGTTGATCAAGCAGCTGGAGGATTCGCTTGGCGTGCAGCTGTTCGAGCGCACGCCTCGTGCGCTGAAACCGACGGCCGCGGCCGACGAGGCTTATCCGCAATCGGTGGACATCCTTTCTCGCGTCGGAACCTTGCAGACGGGCATGAAGGACCGTGCAAAGGGTGCCGAAACGGTGCTTGCGTTCAGCTGCGTTCCATCGCTGGCCTCTACCGTGGTTCCCGCGGTTTTGAACCGTTTTCGTCGCGCATTACCGGGAGTCAGGCCGATCGTTTTCGACGACGGCGACGATGCATTGATGGAGCGCGTTCGCTCGGGCGAGTGCGAATTCAGCGTGAGCACGTTCACGCAGGACCCGGAAGCGCTCGCACAGATTCCTCTCGTCGTGGGATACCTTGGCGTCGCGTGCGCCAAAACCTCGCCTCTTGCGAAGCTCAAACGGGTCACGTGGGCGGACCTCGTCGGCCAGCCGATCATCCATCTGTCGAAGGGGTCGTCGCTTCAGCAGCAGATCCGGCAGTACTTCCCCGACGCGGCGCGCAATTACAAGCCCGCTTACGAAATCGGCTTCATCCACACCGCGCTCGCAATGGCCGCCGAAGGCCTGGGCGTCGTCATCGTGCAGAGCTTCCTCGTCGAGCGCAACCCGCACATGAAGGGCCTGGTGCTCAAGAAGCTGAACGACCCGATCGCCGAGAAGAGCCTGATCATCCAGACCCGCAAAGGTCATGAATTGACGAGGCCCGCGCAGCAGTTCCTCGGGATGCTGCGCGACCACCTGTCCGCCCACTAAGAAAGCACGAGCAGGTCAATCCGCGCTGATGTGGTTCTCGCGGATCAGCTTGCTCCACTTCTCCGAGTCCTTGACCATCTTCCGGCGCAACTCGCCCGGCGTCGAGAACGACGGCTCCAGTGCGGCAGTGGCGAGTCGCGCCTTCACGTCGGCGGAGCCGATGATCGACCCGAGTGCCGGATTGAGCTTGTCGATGACGCTCGCCGGCGTGCCGGCGGGCGCCAGGACGGCGAACCAGCCCTCGACTTCGTAACCCGGCACGCCGGCTTGCGCGACAGTCGGGATTTCCGGCGCGATCGGCGTGCGCGTCTTGCCGAGCACGCCGAGTGCTCGCAGCCGCCCCGATGCAAGATGCGGCCGCACCGTGCCCATGTCACCGAAGACGAGCGGAATGTCTCCTGCGATAGCCGCAACGACAGCCGGGCCGCTGCCTTTGTAGGGCACGTGCAGCAGGTCCGTCTTCGTCATCGACATGAACAACTCCCCGGCGAGGTGCGGCGCGGTTCCGTTGCCGCCGGAACCAAACGCGATCTTGCCGGGCTGCTGCTTCGCAAGGGAAATGAGGTCCTTCACGTTCTTGCCTTGGAATGACGGACCCGCGACGAGCACGAGTGGGCTCACGCAGAAAGTGCTGATCGGCTCCAGGTCCTTTTGGGGATTGAACGGAAGGCTCTTGTAGAGGTAGGGCAAGGCCGTGAGCCCGCCGGAAGAGGCCAGCACGAGCGTGTAGCCATCGGGCGGCGATTTGGCCACGAGCTCGATACCGATGCCCCCGCCCATGCCGGGCCGGTTCTCAATGATCACGGGCTGGCCGAACTTGTCCGATAGCTTTGGCCCGACGATGCGCGCCGCGACATCGGTACCACCGCCAGCGGGGAACACGACGATGAGCCGGATGGGACGGTTGGGGTACGGCGCGTCACCTTGTGCAAAAAGCGGCATTGAAGCGACGGCGAGAGAGCCGCCGACGAACGTGCGGCGGTTGAGGTGGCGCAAGGATTCCAATCGATTTCTCCTGGGTTCTCCGGATTCTTCTCGCGAGTGCCTGCACGCGTCCACCAACATCTGTCGATGGCGGCATCGGATTGTCCGATGGCGGCATCAAAAAGCGTCGGTACCCATTTGCGAACGGGCTGCCTAGACTTCGCCGCTTTCAACCGCACCGAACAAGATGGATACCGAAGACTTCGATGCGATGCTGTCCCTGCGCGGACAAGCCTTCGTCGTGCTGGGCGCAGGACAAGGCATCGGCGCCGAGACTGCATCGATGCTCGCGCGCCAGGGTGCGGCTTTGCTGTGCGTCGATCGTGACGAACACCTCGCCGGTCGTGTCGCGCAACTGTGCAAGGGCCACGCGCTCGCGGCGGACGTGACGGTGCGAGCGGACATGCAGCGCGTGTTCGATCGCGCCGCGCAACTTTTCGGCGAATCGCTGCGCGGGGTGGTCGACATCGTCGGGATGGTGCATGCGAAGGACATCCCGGAAATGAATGACGACGACTGGGAACGTCAATTCACTTGCGTGTTCAAGCATGCGAGCCTGGCAGTGCAGTACGGCGCGCCGCTCATCGCCGCGAACGGCGGCGGGTCGATGGTGTTCATCGGCTCGATTGCGGGCACGGCGGTGCGCACAGGGCGAATGCTTCCTTACTCGACGGCCAAGGCCGCGTTGCACCAGTTCGTGCGCGGCAGTGCAAAGCAGTGGGCTCGCAGCCAGGTACGCATGAACGTCGTCGCGCCCGGCTTGACACGCACGCCGAGGCTGGTGGAAGCCAACGGGCCGGACTTCTGGTCCGCGCTGTCCGAAGAAATCCCAATGGGGCGCGCCGGGGAAATCTCCGATGTCGCGGCCTCGGTGCTCTATTTCTGCAGCGGGATGTCGCGTCACGTCACCGGCACCGTTCACGCAGTTGACGGCGGTGCGCACCTGCTCGGCGAGTCGACCTATGTCCCGAAGCCGACGGCGGGAGTGAATTGATGCAAGCACCGGTGAAATCCGCGGACGGCGTTCTCGAAGCCCTGTCGGCGTTTGCCAGCCGCACGCGTTTCGAAGACCTGCCGGAGGCGGTCGTGCACGAAACGAGGAGGATGTTGCTGGACTGCGTCGGCGTGGCGTTCGCAGCGCAGTCGGTGGCCAAGGGCCGCATTTGCACGCAGCTGTCGCAGCAACTTGGCGGCGAAGGCGAGGCAAGCATCCTCGGCGCGCGCGGCAAGGTCTCCGCCTGCAATGCCGCACTGGCAAATGGCGAGCTGATCAACGCACTCGACTTCGACGCGCTTTTCATTCCGGGCGGCCACGTCGCACCTTATGTGGTGCCTGCGATCCTCGCGATCGCCGAAGCGCGCGACGTCTCCGGCCGCGACCTGATCCTCGCTTTGGCGATCGGAACAGAAATCGCAATGCGCGTCACGCGAGGCATGTCGCCGATGGTGCAGACGACCCGAAACGCGGACGGCACGCAGAGCTATCGCTGGACCGAGCCCTACGGAGGGTCGCGGTACAACCTCGGCGCGGCGGCAGGCGTCGCATGCTTGCTGGGGCTCGACGCGGTGACGACGCAGCACGCGCTCGGCTTGTCGGGTCATCACACGCAAGTGCCGACGCACGCGAAGCTTTCCTACACGCTGCCGCTGCCTATGTCGAAGTACGGAACGCCGGGTTGGCAATCGACGGGCGCGATCGTCTCCGCACTGCTCGCGCAAACGGGCTACGAGGGCGACACGACGCTCTTCGACGGTCCGAGCGGCTTTTGGCGCTTCATCGGATCGGAAACATGGATGCCCGACAAGGTGTTGCAAGGACTCGGCAACGAATGGGCGCTGCTTGAACTGCAGTACAAGCCTTATCCGAGCTGCAGGGTCGTTCACACGTGCCTGGACTTGTTCATCGCCATGAAGGCGGAACACGGCTGGAAGGCGCAGGACATCGACAGCGTGCGGATCTTCGCGTCACCCTATTCAGAAAAACCGCACTTGCAGAACAAGGATGTGCGAAGCGCGATGGACGCGCAGTTCAGCGCGGCTTACGCAACGGCGATGGCCGCCCTGGACGTGCCGGTGGGTGTCGAGTGGCAAGAGCCGCAAGCGCTGCAGTCAGGCGAGGTGCGTTCCTTCATGCAGAAGGTGAGCTGCGAGGTCCATCCGGAATACACGCGCCGCCTTCTGCCCCACAAGCTCATGATCCTTGGGCGTATCGAAGTCACCGCGCGCGGCGCGACGCATGTTGCCGAAGCACCTTATGCGCGCGGAACCCCGCGGCCCGGGTACGAGGCCAGCGACGAAGACCTGCGTCGCAAATTTACGCATAACGTTTCGCGCATTCTTACAGCCGGGCAGTCCCTGCGCGCCGCAGACTCGCTCATGTCGCTCGACCGCGAGGCGAAGGTGAGCGGCATGGTGCGTCACATCACGCCTGCATAGCCGCACATGGATATCTGCATCTTCGGTGCTGGCGCGATCGGCGGGTTGATCGCGGCGCGACTTGCACAGGTCTCGCAGGTGCGCGTCACGGTGATCGCGCGCGGCCTGCAACTCGATGCAATTCGCCGCAGCGGGCTGCGCATCGCCGACGATTCGACGACGCGCACGGTACACGTGCATGCGACCGATGATGCAAGGTCTGTCGGCGTCCAGGACTATGTGTTCGTGACGGTGAAGACGCAGCAGTTCACGCCATCGCTGCCGGACATTGCCCCGCTCGTGGGACCCGGCACGGTCGTGATTCCGCCGACGACTGCCATTCCCTACTGGTACTTCCATGGCATCGGTGGTCCGCACGAGGGACGCCGCGTCGAATCGATCGACCCGGGGAACAGGCAGTGGAATGCGATTCCCCCCTCGCAAGTCCTGGGGTGCGTGTTCAGGGTTGCGGGTCAAGTCGTGGAGCCCGGTGTCGTTCGCCAGGATGGCGGCTACGCGCGCTTGCCGCTCGGCGAGCCGGACGGCAAGCGATCCGATCGTGCAATGCGCCTGTCGCATGTGATGACTCTCGCGGGCTTCGAATCACCGGTGGTGCCGAACATCCGGGGATGGATATGGCACAAGGCGATCAGCAGTCTTTGCTGGAACCCGCTTGCGGCGCTCACCGGTGCGACGTGGGGTCAACTCGCGAGCGATCCGCGCGTGCTCGCGCTCGCGCGCCGGATGATCGATGAAGCCGACGCGGTGGCGGCGAGCCTCAAGGGCGCGCCTCCGATCCCGATCGAAGAGCGCATGGCGGCTGCGCTCTCTGCGCCGCACCACAGGATGTCGATGCTGCAGGACCTCGAGGCGGGGCGACCGCTCGAATACGAACCGCTGCTGGCATCGTTCCACGCACTGCGGGGCATCGCAGGCCTGACCACGCCGGCGATCGACGACGTGTACGCGCTTTTGCAATTGCGGGCCGCTGCGGCGACGCGCACACCTTTCCAACCACCCTATGGAGACATCGATGGGCCTCACACCTGACCAGGCTGTTCTGCAGCGTCTTTCCCCTCCTGTCCACGAAGTGCACGAAGAGCGCGACGTGTTCGTCACGATGCGCGACGGCGTGCGCATTGCGATCGACATCTTCAGGCCGCGAGGCGAAGGTCGCTTTCCCGCGCTCGTGTCGATCTCCGGATACGGCAAGGACGTGCAGACACGGCTCGAAAGGCCGCTTCCGCTCAGCCCGCAACGCGGCAACGGCGGCCAGGAAGCCGGCGACACGGACTTCTGGGTGAAGCGCGGGTACGTCCACATCATCGTCGACGCGCGCGGCTCCGGAAAATCCGAAGGCGACTACAGCTTCATGGGGCTCGATGAGCAGCTCGATGGCGCCGAGATCGTGGAGTGGGCTGCCGCGCAGCCCTGGTGCAGCGGCAAGGTCGGCATGCTCGGGATGTCGTATTTCGGCGTGATGCAGTGGCTCGTCGCGACACACCAGCCGCCGCACCTCACGGCGATCGCGCCTTACGAAGCACTCGTCGATCGGTATCGCTACTCGTTTTGCCACGGCGGCATCCTGAACGAAGGCTTCTTTCATCAGTGGTGGGGCCACGTGAGCGTCGGCCCGATGCGACCGATGGCGTATCGCTATCTCGGTGAAGCGGAAGTCGAAAAGCGCAGGCGTGCCCTGCTGGCTTCGCCGGAGGTGAAGGACAGCCCGTTCCTGCACGTCACGCTGACGTTTCCGGAGAAGAACCCGCTCCTCTTCGACGTGCTCGTGCAGCCGCTCGACACGGAGTTTTCGCAAGAGCGCTCGCCATTCCACAAGTTGAAGAACGTGCAGATTCCATGTTTCCTCGCGACGCGATGGAGCGGCTGGCCGATCCACCTGCCGGGTGTCCTGACGGGCTGGGAAAACCTGCAGCACAACCCGAACAAGAAATTGTTCCTGATGGAGACGCCATCGGTGCACGGGCCGCTGCGTCCCTGGCGCGACCACCAGGACATCCTGCTTCGCTGGTACGACCACTGGCTCAAGGGCATCGACACCGGGATGATGGAGGAGGCGCCCGTCACTTATCTCGTCAAGGGCGTCAACGAATGGCACACAGCATCCGATTGGCCGTTGCCCGGCACGGAATGGACGAAGTACTACCTGCATGACGACGGCAGCCTCGACACGAAAGCGCCGCGCGACGACGAAAAGGCGCGGTCGTTCACCAACGACCCGGTCCTGTATCCGGGCCATGAAGTGCCGGGCCTGCGCTACACGACCGGCGAACTCGATTCCGACTTGACGCTTGTCGGGCCTATCCTTTTGCGCATGAGCGCGCAGCTCGACCAGCCGGATGCCACATGGTTCGTGACGGTCAAAGACATCGCGCCGGATGGCAAAGCCACCACCATCACGAAGGGATGGCTGCGCGCATCGCATCGCCCGATCGACCCCGCGCGATCCAGGGCGTGGAAGCCGTTCCACCCGCACGACGAGGCTGTGCCGGTCCCCGCCGGCGAAGTGGTCGAGTACGCGATCAACGTGGTCGAGACGTCGATGTGCTTTCGCAAGGGACATCGGCTCTCGCTGGAGATCCGCGGGCAGGACACGCCGGCCGAGGATCCTGTCTGGTATCACCTGTGCAACGGTACGCCGACGCGGCACACGGTTCACCACGACAAGTCGCATCCAACGAGCATCGTCCTGCCTTTGCAGGCGCGCTTGGCAGCGCCGGTCACGCCATGAATTCGTCACCAAGGCGTTCCTCTCAGCTCGCACTGAGGTCCATCGGCTTCCGTACTTTCTAATCCACGGACGCAATGCGCTGCGTCATCTGCTGCGCCGCTCCCATGACGAGATCCGAGAGATAAGTCTTGTCGAACGCGCGGAATCGTTCGCTGCGTCCGACGAGCGTCAGGCTACCGAGGATCCTCTTCTTCTCGTCGAAGATCGGCGCGGCGATGCCGCTGACACCGGGATCGAGTTCGCCTTCGCTGATGCAATAGCCGTCTTTGCGCACCTGGAGCATGTCGCGCGAAAAGTCCTTCCAGCTTCCGAGTCGCGTTCCGGCGTCGGCCGACCGCTCGTCGTAGAGCCGGCGCAGTTGTCGCGGCAGGAGATAGGCGAGGATCACCTTTGCCGTCGCGCTTCGGAACAAGTCCATCGGCCGGCCGCGACCGAAGTGCAGTCCCGAATCATTGCTCGCCGAGTGCTGGTAGATGGCGATCACGCTTGCGCCGTACAGCTCGCTGATCAACACCTCGAGTCCGGTCTGGCCGGCAAGGTCGCGAACGAGCTCACGACCGGCGACAAGGATCGGATGAAAGTCCGTCATCAGGCGGTCCAGCTCGATGATCCGCGGGCCCAGCGCATAACCGCGCGGCAAGCGCACCAACAATCCGGCCGCGGTGAGTTCACGGACGTAGCGATACGCGCTCGCCTGCGCGTACCCGAGTTTCGAACAAACAAGCTCGATGTCGATCACCGGCTGCTCGGATTTGAAAAGGTCGAGCACGTCGAGCATGCGGCGCAGACTGTTCATCCGTGTGAATCCTTGTTC
>DATJJL010000042.1:0-5621 GCA_035492155.1 Ramlibacter sp.
TTCACAAGCCGTGTGCGGCCCGATGATCGAACGCGGCTGCGGCGTGATCCTCAATGCAAGCTCGGTTGTCGGCCTCTACGGCAACTTCGGCCAGACGAATTACGCGGCCAGCAAGTTCGGCGTGATCGGCTTTACCAAGACCTGGAGCCGCGAGCTCGGGCCCAAGGGCATCCGCGTGAATGCCGTCGCGCCGGGCTTCGTGATGACGCACATCCTGGACACCATTCCCGAGAAGGTGCTCGATGACATGAAGCACCGCGTGCCGCTGCACAGGCTGGGCACGCCGGAGGAAATCGCGAACGTGTATTGCTTCCTCGCCAGCGACGAGGCGAGCTACGTCAACGGTGCGGTGCTCGAAGTGTCGGGCGGGATGACGGTCTAATCGCGCCGCCTCTCTTCAGACCAGATGGATGTTGGCGGTGTCCACGCCGATCAGCGCGATGGCCGCGGACGTGTCGGTAGGCGTGACGGCGGCAGAGATCAACATGCCCTGTGAGATCGACGCTGTCGCCGTCGAGTAGCTCAAGCCAAGGTCGATCGAAAATTCGTGGCCCACGGCGTACTTGTTGTCGAGAAGGTTGGCCACCCAGCCGTACGTCGCGTCTCCCTTGAACGTGTGCGCGGACGTGAGGATAGCTTCGACGAGCGTGCCGTGTGTTTCGCTTCCGATTGCCAGCGCGGTCGTCCAGTACTGCATGCCGCTTGAATCGACGGTGCTTCGGCCCAGCACGTTCTTGTAGACCATCGTCACGAAGTCGGCATTGCTCATCGTCGCCGAGTAGCCGGTGAGCGACGGATACTGCAGCGCGGCTGCGTAAAACGACTCGGCGATCTGGGTGATCGGCACGCCCTGGGCTGACTGCTGCAGCCAGTACGTCATGCCTTCGCTGTCGGGCACGCGATTGAAGAAGGCGATGTACAGCTCGATGACGCTTTTCACGGTCGCAGCAGGCACGGCGGCAGCTGCGGCGATCACGTCGAGGTCGATCCTGAGATCGGAGAAGTCGAACTCCTGCACGTTCGAGACGGTGTCCGTCCCTTCGACGCCGCTGTTGTCCTTGATCTGGTAGCCGCTCGTTGTCTTCGTGATCGTGTAGTGACTGAGCGCCGAGATGTACGTCGCTGCGTCGTGACCACCGCCGCCCATGATCGTGTCGTTGCCGGCGCCGCCGACCAACGTGTCGTTGCCAGCGCCGCCTTTCAGTGTGTCGTTGCCTGCTGCGCCATAGAGCGCGCAGCCGAATTCGTTGGCGATCAGCGTGTCCGCGGCCGACCCGCCGAGCGCCGTCTGGATGTGGGTGCCATACGCGATCCAGATGTTCTTCACGTCCTGCATCGATCCGGTGCTGGAATACGCGTGCACCGGCAGGCCGATCGTGGAGCCGTGGCCTTCGCGCAGGTCGATGGTGGCGCTGCGCGTGCCGGTGTACGAAATCGCGTTGGCTCCGCCGGCATCCCAGATCGTCTGGAAGTACGTCTGGCTGTCGTCGAACGCATATGTGTCTGCGCCCGAGCGATACGCAGTGTTTGCGCCGTAGATCTGCTGCATCGCCTGGATGTCCAGCACCATCGGCGTTGTGGGATAGAAGCTGTAATACGAGCCGTCGTCTCCCGCGATCGCCGAGTAGCTCATGACGGTCTCGCTGATCGTGTCTTCCGCGTCGGGCAGGACGAAGGCGCCTTCGAAAGGATGCTTCAGGCCCAGTGCGTGGCCCAATTCGTGAATGGCCGACATGAACGAGTACGTTCCCGGATTCCACTGCTCGGTTGCTGCAGTGGATTTCACGTTGAACCAGATGTCGCCCGCATACGCAGTGTTCGCCGGAAGATACGACCACGCGAAAGCATCGGCATCTGCGGCCTTGTACGTATATGCCGCACGGATGTCACCGACGTTGGTACTCGTCTCCACTGTGGGGACGAAGACAACGTTCGCAACATTGCTCCACGCCGTCAGGGCCAGGCGGAAATTGAGCTGGTCGGTAGACGTGAGAGCCATGAAATCCGTGGACCAGGGCTCGGCGCCCATCTTTTGCGGCCCGTAGCCGATCGTGCTGTCGATGGAAAACCAGGAGCCAATATCGGGGAAGCTGTAGGTAATGAAGGAGTCTGTCCACTTCGTGCCACCGATCAGGGCGTCGATCTCGTTGTTCCAGGTGTACGGAACGTAGCTTGTGGGGCTCCAGGAATAAAACGTCGGCATCTTTCGAATCTAACTTTCGACACGCGTCTTGCCCATGAGACAAAGGTGTCGTCGCCGGTCGGTTACTTGACTACGGCAAGTTATTGAATGACGATGTCAGCCATGACAGCCGTCGTCTCCCCTGCGCACATCAAGGCCCTGCGCGGCTTCAACCGCTTCTACACCAGCCGCATCGGCGTGCTCGATCCTTACCTGGGCTCGGACTTCTCACTGACCGAAGTGCGCGTGTTCTACGAACTGGCGCATCGCGACCAGCCCACCGCATCGGAACTCGGGCGTGACATGCGGCTGGACGCGGGTTACCTGAGTCGCATCCTGCGGCGCTTCCAGAACAACGGATGGATCGAACGCGTGCCCTCGCCCGCCGATGCGCGCCAGAGCCTGCTCAAGCTCACGCCCAAGGGCCACGAAATGTTCGCTCCGCTGCAGCAGAAGTCGCGCGACGAAGCCGCGGCCTTGCTCGCGCCGCTTCCGGTCGGCAAACGCGACAAGCTCATCTCCGCGCTTGGCACGGTGCACGACCTGCTCGATCCGGAAGCGCAGAAGAACACGCAGCGCACGATCGTCCTGCGCGATCCGCGCCCCGGCGATTTCGGCTGGGTCGTGCAGCAGCACGGCGAGCTCTATGCGAGCGAATGGGGCTACACGGTGGAATTCGAAGCGCTTGTCGCCGGCATCGTCGCGAAGTTCATCGAGGAGTTCGATCCGAAGCGGGAGAAGTGCTGGATCGCCGAAGTCGATGGCGAGCGCGTGGGCTCGGTGTTTCTCGTGCGGCAGTCCGCAACGGTGGCCAAGCTGCGCCTCTTGATCCTCACGCCGAAAGCGCGCGGCCTGGGCCTGGGCGCCCGCCTCACCGATGAATGCATCGCCTTCGCTCGCGCCAAGGGTTATCGCAAGATGGTGCTGTGGACGCAAAGCCATCTGACGGCCGCGCGCCACATCTACAAGTCGCGCGGGTTCACGATGGTGAAGGCCGAGCCGAACAACGCTTTCGGCCACCACCTGACCAGCGAAACGTGGGAGCTGCCGCTATCAACCTCGCGCTGATCGCCGCTGCGTTTTCCAGCGTGCTCGTCGGTGCGGGCATCGCGGCGTCGCGCCTTGCGCTGGGTGAAGTGCCGCCGCTCACGCTCGCGATGCTGCGTTACGCGATCGGCTTCGCATGCCTGCTTCCTTTCGCCTGGCGTATGCGATTGCGCGGCAACCTGCGCGACATGACGGGCATGGCGCTATTGGGCATCGGGCAGTTCGGCGTGCTGATCGCGTTGCTCAATTTTGGCTTGCAGCGAATCGGTGCCGCGCAGGCTGCGCTGATCTTCAGCCTGTTTCCGCTGATCACCCTCGTGTTGTCGTCGGTGCTCGGGCATGAGCGCATCACGTTGCCGCTGCTGGCAGGCGTGCTCGTGTCGATCGCGGGCGTGGCGATGTCGCTCGCGCCCAAGCTCGAAGCGCACGGCGCGTCGTGGTGGGGCGAATTGGCGGTGCTCGGTTCGGCCGCCATTGGCGCCACCTGCAGCGTGCTCTATCGGCCTTACCTGCGGCGTTATCCGACGCTTCCGGTGTCGGCCTACGCGATGCTCGCATCCGTCTTCGTCCTTGCCCTGGTGGCCTGGCCTGAGCATTGGGTGCAGCGCATTCCGACCTTCAGCAGTACCGCATGGGCCGCGACGATCTTCGTCGGTGTCTCCAGCGGCATCGGCTACTTCGCATGGCTGTACGCACTCAAACATGAATCGCCCACGCGGGTGACGGTTTTCCTTGCCCTGAATCCGCCCACGGCCGCCCTCATGGGTCGGGTCATCCTGGGCGAGCCCGTCCAGGCAGGCGTGGCTGGGGGACTCCTTCTCGTCGCCGCGGGATTGTGGTTAGCCACACAAACCGGAAACAAGGCGCCGGGATAATCGGTGCATGAACAATGTCGAGCCGCGCCGGCGGCCTGCCTCGCTCACCGAACTGTTCATCTCCCTCACGATCATCGCGCTGCAAGGCTTCGGCGGCGTGCTGGCCATCGTGCAGCGCGAAATGGTCGAAAAACACAGGTGGCTCACGCCCGAGGAATTCATCGAGGACTGGGCGGTCGCGCAGATCATGCCCGGGCCCAATGTGGTGAACCTTTCACTGATGCTGGGCGACCGGTGGTTCGGCCTGCGCGGCGCACTTGTCGCGTTGGCAGCGATGCTCACGTTACCGCTGCTCGTCGTGCTGCTGCTGGCGCTCCTTTATGCGCAGTACGGGGCCGATCCGCATGTGGCCAGTGCCTTGCGCGGCATGGGCGCCGTCGCCGCGGGCCTGATCACCGCGACGGGCCTGAAGTTGATGCGAGCCTTGCGCGGGCACCCGCTCGGCCCGCTGCTCCTGACTGCCTTCGGCATTGCGACGTTTATCGGCATCGCCGTCGTGCGACTGCCGCTGCTGTGGGTGCTGCTCGTTCTGGGTGGCGCATCGTGCTACATCACGTGGCAGCGGCTGGAGGTGCGCGAATGACCATCACGATGACGCCGGCCGACTGGTTATCGCTCTTCGCGCATTACCTCGAGTTGTCGCTCCTGGCCGTCGGCGGTGCGATCACCACTGCGCCCGACATGCATCGCTTCATGGTCGATGAAAAGGCGTGGCTCACCGATCCGCAATTCACCTCGTCGATCGCCATCGCGCAGGCCGCGCCGGGGCCCAACGTGCTTTTCATCGGGCTGCTTGGGTGGAACGTCGGCCTGAACGCAGGCGGCATCCCGCTTGCTTTCCTCGGCCTCACGTTGACGATGCTGGGCGCGCTGATCCCGAGCACGACGCTCACCTATGTCGCGGCGCGCTGGGGCCATGAGAATCGCGAGTTGCGCAGCGTGCGCGCCTTCAAGCAGGGGCTGGCGCCCATCGTCATCGCGCTGCTCATCGCGACGGGCTGGATTCTCGCGACCGGCAGCAGCTACAACGCCAGGCGCGACTGGCCCATATGGGCGATCACCGTGGTCTCCGCGCTCGTCGTATGGCGCACAAAGATCCACCTGCTCTGGCTGCTGGGTGCCGGCGCGCTCATTGGGTGGCTGGGCTGGCTCTAGATCAAGCAGCCCTCCTCGAGGGCCGCAGTTCAGGACCGCTGCCTCAAGGCTTCGTAGAGGCAGACACCACTGGCCACCGACACGTTCAGGCTTTCCACTGCGCCATGCATCGGAATGCTCACGAGCTCGTCGCAGGTCTTGCGCGTTAGCTGGCGCATGCCCGCTCCTTCCGCGCCGAGCACCAGGGCGACGGGGCCCTTGAGGTCGGCCTGATAGAGCGTCTTCGGCGCGTCGTCTGCCGCGCCGATACACCAGATGCTGCGCTCCTTCAATTCGCCGAGCGTGCGCGCAAGGTTCGTGACCATGAAATAAGGAATCGTTTCGGCCGCGCCGCTCGCCACTTTGGCGACCGTCGCATTGAC
>DATJJL010000043.1:0-4754 GCA_035492155.1 Ramlibacter sp.
TGTCGCCCGCCTGCGCGAACTCTCCCCGTTGTGGGAGATGTACCAGGACGGCGTCGACATCTCGTCGATCCAGTGGACGGCGCATTGAGAACCGGAGAACACCATGGCTTATTCCGAAAAAGTTGTCGACCATTACGAGAATCCGCGCAACGTTGGATCCTTCGACAAGGGTGACGAGAGCGTCGGCACCGGCATGGTCGGTGCACCGGCCTGCGGCGACGTGATGAAGCTGCAGATCAAGGTCAACCCCGCGACGGGCGTGATCGAGGACGCCCGGTTCAAGACCTACGGCTGCGGCTCGGCGATCGCGTCGAGCTCGCTCGTCACCGAATGGGTGAAGGGCAAGACCGTCGACGAGGCTGCGAAGCTGAAGAACAGCCAGATCGCCGAGGAGCTTGCATTGCCCCCGGTGAAGATCCACTGCTCGATCCTGGCCGAGGACGCCATCAAGGCGGCCGTGGCCGACTACAAGAAAAAACATGCGTCCTGAGCAGAACGCCGCCTTGGAAAAGATGGCGATTACCTTGTCCGAAGCGGCCGCGCGCCACGTCAAGAAGTACCTTGCCAGGCGCGGCAAGGGCGTGGGCGTGCGTCTGGGCGTGAAGACCACCGGCTGCTCGGGCCTGGCCTACAAGCTCGAGTACGTGGACGAAATCGCGCCCGAGGATCTCGTGTTCGAACAGCACAACGTCAAGGTGCTGGTCGACCCGAAGAGCCTGGCCTATATCGACGGCACGACGCTTGACTTCGTGCGCGAAGGCCTGAACGAAGGCTTCAAGTTCAACAACCCCAACGAGCGCGACCGGTGCGGCTGCGGGGAATCGTTCCGGGTCTGAGCGTCGCAGGGCCGCCCCAAGACGCGAACGCCCCCTCGGGGGCAGCGCTCGCGTAGCGGGCGCGTGGGGGCATATTGACTAATCTCTCTTCGAACGATTTCGAACTTTTCGGCCTGGCCGAAAAGTTCGCGCAGGACCATGCCCGTATCGACGAGCGATGGAAGCAGCTGCAGCGCGAAGCGCATCCCGATCGCTTCGCTGCGCAAGGCGCGGCCGCCCAGCGCATCGCCATGCAATGGTCCGTGCGGATCAACGAGGCATATAAGCGCCTGAAGGACCCGCTCAAGCGGGCGGGTTATCTTTGCGAACTGCGCGGCTCGCCCGTCGACGCCGAGAACAACACCGCGATGCCCGCCGAGTTCCTGATGGAACAGATGCAGTGGCGCGAGGAACTGGATGAGGCCCGCAGCGAGGAAGACCTGGACAAGCTCGAAGAGGAACTGCACCGCGCGCGCGCCGAGACGCTGAAAGAGATCGAACGCCTGCTCGACAAGGACGGCGATTCGAAAGCCGCCGCCGGGAAGGTGAGAGCCCTCATGTTCATCGAGCGATTCGGCCACGACGTCGAAATGCGCTTCGCGCAACTGGGACAATAAAAGTCATGTCTCTCCTGCAGATTTCGGAACCAGGTCAGTCGCCTGATCCGCACCAGCGGCGGATCGCGGTGGGCATCGACCTGGGCACCACGCATTCGCTGGTCGCCGCAGTGCGCAGCGGCGTGGCCGAATGCCTGCCGGACAACGATGGCCGCGTGTTGCTGCCTTCGGCGGTGCGCTATCTCGAACACGGCAAGCGCGAGATCGGCTACGACGCGCTCGAATCGCAATCCGAAGACGCGGAGAACACCATCGTTTCCGTCAAGCGCTTCATGGGGCGAGGCATTGCCGATATCGCCAATCGCGGGAAGCTGCCTTATCGCTTCGTCGACAAGCCGGGCATGGTGCTGCTCGCCACGCGCGAAGGCGACAAGTCGCCCGTCGAAGTGAGCGCGGAAATCCTCGCGACGCTTCGCTATCGCGCCGAAGACACCTTCAATGACGACCTGTACGGTGCGGTGATCACAGTGCCTGCCTATTTCGACGATGCGCAGAGGCAAGCGACCAAGGACGCGGCGAAGCTTGCGGGCCTCAATGTGCTGCGTTTGATCAACGAGCCCACTGCCGCTGCAATCGCGTACGGTCTCGACAATGCTTCCGAAGGCATTTACGCCGTGTACGACCTTGGCGGCGGCACGTTCGACATTTCCATCCTGCGCCTGAGCAAAGGCGTGTTCGAAGTGATCGCGACGGGTGGCGATTCCGCGCTCGGCGGGGACGATTACGACGGCGCGTTGGCTGATTGGCTGTTGCACAAGGCCGGCGTCGATGTCGCGAGCGCGCGCGACAAATCGGCCGTGAAAGTCGCTGCACGCGCTGCGAAGGAAAGGCTTTCCGCCGAGCCTTCCGTGAAGGCGCATATTGATATCGATTCACGTGGTTTCGACATCGACGTGCATCGCAGCGACTTCGAATCCATGACGCGAGAACTCACGGCACGCACGATCGCTGCCGTCCGCAAAGCCGTGCGGGACGCGAAGCTTTCGAAGGACGAGGTCAAGGGCGTCGTCCTCGTCGGCGGTTCGACGCGCATGCCGCAAATCCGCACCGCGGTCGGCGAATTCTTCGGCCGTGAGCCGCTCACCAATCTCAACCCGGACGAAGTGGTCGCGCTCGGTGCGGCGATCCAGGCAAACCAGCTCGCAGGCAACAACGCGGCCGGTGACTTGTTGCTGCTCGATGTGATTCCGCTGTCGCTGGGTATCGAGACGATGGGCGGCCTCGTCGAGCGCATCGTGCATCGCAACGAGACCATCCCGACCGCGAAGGCGCAGGACTTCACCACGTACAAGGACGGGCAAACCGCGATGGCGATCCACGTTGTGCAGGGCGAGCGCGACCTGGTTCAGGATTGCCGCAGCCTCGCGCGCTTCGAGCTGCGCGGCATTCCGCCAATGGCAGCGGGTGCAGCGCGCATCCGCGTGACATTCACCGTCGATGCGGACGGGCTTCTTTCCGTGAGCGCGAAGGAACAGGGAAGCGGCGTGGAAGCGCGCATCGACGTCAAGCCTTCGTACGGCTTGGGCGACGACGAGATCGCGCGCATGTTGAAGGAAAGCTTCGCGACGGCGGAGCAGGACATGAAGGCGAGGGCGCTGGCCGAAGCCAGGCTCGAATCGCAGCGAATGCTGCTCGCCACGCAAAGCGCGCTGAATGCAGACGCTCAATTGCTATCGAGCGACGAGCGCGCGCACGTCGATGCGCTCACGGCCTCGCTGCGCGCAATCGCCGAGAACTCCGTCGATGCGGCGGCCATCGAAGCCGCTACCGAGGCACTTGCAAAAGGCACGGAGGAATTCGCGGCGCGCCGCATGAACGCCAGCATCCAGAAGGCCCTCGCGGGCAAGAACGTCGAGGCGCTGTGACCACCATCAAGATCCTTCCCCATCCCGAGTACTGCCCCAACGGTGCGGAGCTGAACGCGCCGGCCGGCACATCGATCTGCGAAGCCTTGCTCGACAACGGCATCGCCATCGAGCACGCGTGCGACATGAGCTGTGCATGCACCACGTGCCACGTCGTCGTGCGCGAGGGCTTCAACTCGCTCAACGAGATGGACGAAAACGAAGAGGACTTGCTCGATCGCGCGTGGGGCCTCGAGCCGAACTCACGCCTGTCGTGCCAGGCGATCGTTGCGCAGAAAGACCTGGTGGTCGAGATTCCGAAGTACTCGATCAACCACGCGAAAGAAAAGCACTAGCGCTGCGCTAGCTGATCGAATAGCCGCCGTCCACCGGGATGGCCGTGCCGGTCACGAAGTCGGACGCGCTGCTCGCGAGGAACACCGCCACGCCGGCGAGATCTGCAGGCTCACCCCAACGACCTGCCGGTGTGCGCGCAAGCACGCGCTCGTTCAGGCCCGCCACCTGTTCACGCGCACCTTGCGTGAGCTCCGTATCGATCCAGCCGGGAAGCACGGCGTTGCACTGGATGTTGTCCGGCGCCCACGCGGTTGCGATCGACCTCGTGAATTGAACAATGCCGCCTTTGCTTGCGCCATACGCCGACGCGTAAGCCGCGCCGAAGATCGACATCATGGAGCCGATGTTCACGACCTTGCCGCCTTCGCGCTGGAGAAGCGGGTAGGCCGCCTTGCAGCAAATGAAGGCGCTCGTGAGATTGGTGTCCATCACGTAGCGCCATTCGTGCAGCTCAAGATCCTGGGGGCGCTTGCGCACGGTGGTGCCGGCGTTGTTCACCAGGATGTCCATGCGCCCGAAGCGGCTTGAGACCTCATCGAAGAGTCGCTGCACCTCGCCTTCATCGGTGACGTCGCACTCGATCGCGTGGGCGTTGCACCCTTCCTTGCGCAATTCATGCGCCGCTTCGCGCGACTTCTCTTCGTTTCGCGCAGCGATGACGACGAGCGCGCCCGCGCCACCCAAGCCGCGCGCCATCCCCAGGCCGATGCCGCCATTGCCACCTGTGACGACCGCGACTTTTCCCTTCAAATCGAACATGGCTTGCTCCTCGTGGGCTGTTGCCTCAAGCATAATCCGCCCGTGCGACAGATCGTTCTCGACACCGAAACCACGGGCCTTTCCGCCGAGACCGGCGACCGCATCATCGAGATCGGTTGCGTTGAGCTCGTCGCCCGCAAGCTCACGGGCAACAACAAGCATTTCTACCTCAATCCTGAGCGCGACAGCCACGAGGATGCGCTCAAGGTCCACGGCATCAGCAACGAGTTCCTGCGCGACAAACCGAAGTTCGCGCAAGTGGCCGACGAGCTGATGGAGTATCTCGCGGGCGCCGAGGTCATCATCCACAACGCCGCCTTCGACGTGAGATTCCTGAACAAGGAGCTCGAGCTGATGGGACG
>DATJJL010000044.1:0-2289 GCA_035492155.1 Ramlibacter sp.
GGCGTGCTCGTGCTCTCGCGCTTCGCCGGCGCGGCGGAGCAATTGCGTGATGCGCTCTTGGTCAATCCGTACGACGTCGAAGGCACCGCGAACGCGATTCACCTCGCATTGCAGATGCCCGTGGAGGAGCGGCGCAACCGACATGCCGCGCTGATGTCGGTGATCCGCGAGTACGACGTGCACTGGTGGTGCGACAGCTTCCTCGATGCGCTCGTGCAGGCGCAGCCGGAGGAGACGGGCACGCCGTGGCTGAGGCTGTGAGGCTATCGGCCAAGCACTGCTATCAGCAGCATGGCAAATCAGGGCTGCAGGAGCTGCCGCTTCCAATCGCTTCCGACCAGCAGGTGGCGCTCGCGCAAGTGCAGCCTGTCCTCCCTGAAGGTCAGGAACTCGACGCTCGCGGGGGCGACCACGTAGCCTCCCCAGTTGTCGGGAATCGGTATCTCGGCATCGCCCAACGAAGTGCGCAACGAGGACAGCTGATCGATCAACTGTGTGCTCGAAGTCAAAGGCTGGCTTTGCTTGCTGCACAACGTTGTCAGCTGCGCATCCCGATTGCGCGATTGCCAATACTTGCTCGCCATCCGACGAGAGATGCGCTTAGCATGGCCTTGCACCCGAACCTGATAGCCAAGGCTCTCCCACCAGATGGTCAGTGCGACTTTTGGGCATCGATCGATTTCGATTCCCTTCATCGAATCGAGGAAGGTGCAGAACGTAAAGCCTTCCATCGTGGCGGCTTTGAGATCGACGAAACGGGCATTCGGAAACCCGAGCTCGTCGATCGTGGAGACACACATGGCACCTTTGTGCTTAAGTGATGGATCGTTCTTGGCCTGGTCCCACCAGTCCTGAAACTTGGCGATGATTTCGTTCGTCATGATGCTGGCCGGATGCGATGCATTGCTCGTTATGGTCAACGGCGGGACGGACACGCGTCGGCGGCGTACGCCGCCCAGCCTACTTCCCGTACTTCACCACACTCTGCTCGATCGCCCCGAACACGCTCTGCCCGCCCTGACCCTTCATCTCGATCTTGATGGTGTCGCCGAACTTCATGTAGTCGGTCGAAGGCTTGCCGTCCTGGATGGTCTCGATCGCGCGCTTTTCGGCGATGCACGAGTAGCCCTTGACCCATTCCTTCTTGCCGTCCTTTTCGACAGCGCGGTTGCTGACTGTGCCGCTGCCGACGATGGAGCCTGCGCGCACGTTGCGCGTCTTGCAGATGTGCGCGATGAGCTGGCCGAAGTGGAAGGTCATCTCCTGCCCCGCATCGCACATGCCCACCGTGCGGCCGTTCCATTGCGATTGCATCGTGAGATGGAGCTTGCCGTCCTTCCACGCGTCGCCGAGTTCGTCGAGCGTGACAGCGACCGGGCTGAATGCGGTGGCGGGCTTGCTCTGGAAGAAGCCGAAGCTCTTGGCGAGTTCGTCGGGAATGAGATGACGCAGCGACCAGTCGTTCGCGAGCATCACGAGGCGGATGCCGTCGAGCGCCTGCTCGGGCGTGGTCGTCATCGGGATGTCGGCAGTGACCACGGCGACTTCCGCTTCGAAGTCGATGCCCCACTCTTCGGTGACGAAAGGTGCCGCATCGCAGGGGCCCAGGAAATCGTCGCTGCCGCCCTGATACATGAGCGGCTCGGTGTAGTAGTTGTCGGGCACCTTCGCGTTGCGCGCGAGGCGCACGAGCTCCACATGGTTGATGTATGCGGAGCCGTCCGCCCACTGGCAGGCGCGCGGCAGCGGCGCCATGCATTGCTTCGGATCGAACGGGAAAGCGTGGCGCGACTTGCCCCCGTTCAGCGTCTCGTACAGGTCCTGCAATTGCGGCGAGATGAAGTTCCAGTCGTCCAGCGCCTGCTGCAATCGGTCGGCGATGCCGGTCGCATAATGGGCCGAAGCGAGATCGCGCGAGACGACGACCAGTTGCCCGTCGCGCGAGCCGTCCTTGTACGTTGCGAGTTTCATGACGTTTGCCGCTTTTGCGCACATGCGGCAGAATCGCCGCGGTTACGCATAGTGAAATGGATTTACCTAATCGTAATTCTATCCCGCGCGGCGGACGGGAAGCATGAAGGCTCGCGAAAGAGCCGGCATCCAGTCGGTCGAAGTGGGCTTCGCGCTGCTCGATGTGCTGTCGAAGGCACCGGGGCCGCTGATGCTGCGCGACCTCGCGTCCGCCGCGAGCATGAGCGCGGCCAAAGCGCACCGCTACCTTGTGAGCTTCCAGCGCCTGCAGCTCGTCGTGCAGGACGACGCGAGCACGCGCTACGACCTCGGGCCGGC
>DATJJL010000045.1:0-10643 GCA_035492155.1 Ramlibacter sp.
AAACCGAAGGGCTGGGCGCCTACCAGCTGACCTTGCGCGGCCACTGGCGCTGCGACGCGGCGAATGCATTCCTCGAGCCAGCGAGCTCACGCGCGAATCTCACGGTGCTCACGCGCGCGCATGTGACACGCATCGTGATTGAAAACGGGCGTGCAGTCGGCGTCGAATACCTGCGCGACAACCAGCGCGAGTCCGTCCGCGCGGACCGCGAGGTGCTGCTCGCAGCCGGCGCGCTGCAATCGCCGCAACTGCTGCAGCTTTCCGGCATCGGCCCGGCCGCGTTGCTGCGCGAGCATGGCATCGACGCTGTCGTCGACGCGCCCGAGGTCGGCGCCAATTTGCAGGACCACTATCAGGCGCGCGTGATCGTGAAGTTGAAGCACCGCATGTCGCTCAACGACCAGGTGCGCAACCCCTTCGAGCTCGCGAAGATGGGTGCGCAGTGGCTTTTCCGTCAGCGTGGCCCGCTGACCGTCGGCGCGGGGCAGGTCGGCGGCATGGTGTGCAGCGAATACGCAAAGGACAATCGCCCCGACGTGCTGTTCAACGTGATGCCGCTCTCGGTGGACAAGCCCGGCGATCCGCTGCATTCGTTCTCGGGCTTTTCCGCATCGGCCGCGCAATGCCGCCCGCTGTCGCGTGGCAGCGTGTCGATCCGCTCGGCCGACCCGTTCGCGCCGCCGCGCATCGTCTCCAATTACCTCACCGACCCGCACGACATCCGCGTGCTGGTCGCCGGCCTGAAGATGCTGCGCGACATCTACCGCCAGCCCACTTTCCGCCAGCTGGTCGAGAGCGAGTACCTGCCGGGCGAGAGCGCAGGCGACGACGCCGCGCTCGAAGCGTTCGCGCGCAACAAGGGCGGCACGGTGTTCCATCCGACGAGCACATGCCGCATGGGCAGCGATGAGCGCGCGGTGCTAGACCCTTCGCTGCGCGTGCGCGGTGTCGAGCGCCTACGCGTGATCGACGCGTCGGCCATGCCGGCGATGGTGTCGACCAACACCAATGCCGCGGCCATCATGATTGGCGAAAAGGGCGCGGCGCTGGTGGCCCCTTCTCATCGCTTGCGCTTCGAGTAGGTGCCAAGCATTGCGCAAGTCGAATTTTGCTCGTCTCGCGGCGTGAGGCACGTATCTGTGACGGACGCACCTTTGCCTGTGAACTCGATTCGCGCAAAGCATTGAACCTGCCCTTGCTTGTGCGGCACCTCCAGGACACCGCCTGCATAGCGAACCTTGTGATTGACCAGTGCTTCACCACTGCAACTGCCGCTACCCACCCTGAGCCAAACCTGGAGGTCGGCCGAGCTCACGCGCTTCAGCGTGAGAACGCCGTGGCACTTGTCGCAGTCGTAGTCGCCGACGATGGAGTCGGAGGTCTGAGCGCCGACGCTCGTAGAGCAAAGGCACGCGGCAACGAGCGCTGCCGCTGCGATCGACAAAACTGCGGAACTCACTTCGGGTCGACAACTCCGCCATGGCCAGCACAACCGGACGCGCCTCTGATCGTATGACGACCATCGGCACAACGAGTGATGACCGCCTGACGAGCCTTGCGAGCGGTTTTCTTGACCTTGCGACCGGCCTGGCGCACTTCCTTTCCTGCTTCGCGCTTGGTTTGGACGGCTTCTACTTTCGCTTCGTGCGCCTTGTCGCCAACGGACTCTTCCGCTGCCCGCGCAAGAGGAGCAAGTGAAAGAAGAAGTGCGATGGTTGCGAGGATTGTTCTCATGGGTTTCCTTTCGACGATACATAGCTTCGGGGGTCGTCCCGACTGCCTTGTTAACCCTCATTCTCGAATTCGCTCGCAATTTCGCGAAACGCTTCAAGTGGTCTGGCTGCAGCGGCGACTGCGCGACCCACGACTATATGTGTTGCCCCGGAAAGTGCTGCTGCTCTGGGAGTTGCAGTGCGAGCCTGGTCAGTTTTGCCTGAGTCCGGCAATTGGATGCCCGGGCACACGATGATGGCCGCTGGTGGCATGCCCAAGCGCAATACGGAGGCTTCTTGCGCGGACGCGACAACCCCATCGCAACCTGCCGCCCACGCGAGTGATGCGAGACGATTGACCTGGGATTCGACCGACGGCGGCAGGCCGACCTCAGGGAGGTCCCGATCCGACAGGCTCGTAATGACGGTTAATGCAAGAACGCTGAGTCCGTGGAATGGACGAGCCGCATCCACCGCCGCGCAAAGCACCGCGGAGCCAGCAGATGCGTGCACGGTGACCATGGATACACCAAGCTTGCCCGCCATGCGCACGGCAGACGCAACCGAGGTCGGTATCTCGTGCAGCTTGAGATCGAGAAACACATGTTTGCCTTGCTCGACCAAGGCGCGTGCCAATGAAGGTCCAGCCGCGGTGAGTGTTTGAATTCCAATTTTGTAGTGGTCCGCTGCATCTCCGAGTGTTTGCACCAAAGCAAGTGCTTCGCGCTCGGTGTCGAAATCCAGCGAAACGATGACCTTGCGCGACATTTCGTCAATTGCCTGACCCAGCGTCACTTCGGCGTGAGCTCGACTTCGCACTCAATCTCCACAGGGATGCGAAACGGCAGTTCAGCGAGTCCGACGGCGCTGCGAGCATGGGCGCCGCATTCGGCCCCAAAAACACTAATGATCAGGTCCGTGAATCCGTTGATCACGGCGGGTTGACGAATGAATCCGGGCGCCGAATTCACCATGCCAAACACTCGTGTCCAGGATGCGATGCGCTCAAGAGTGCCGAGCTCGCGCTTCAGGCTGCCAAGGATGGCGAGCCCCGTCAGTCGCGCTGCGACATACGCTTCCTCTTCGGTGACCTCTGCGCCGACCTTGCCAAGCGGCCCGCACAAGTTGCCGTCCGCATCAGTCGGGCCGTGTCCGGAAACGAGGGCTCTCGTGCCCACGATGCGAACCCACGGAAACGGCAGCGTGACACCGGGTGGAAGCTTCAGCGGTTGCGGCAACACATAGCCGAGGCTGGCCAGGCGTTCGTCGATTGTTGGCATGGATGAATCTCTCTTGCACCGGTTTAATTGACACGTCGCTTGTTAGTCTCAATGACGCCGCGCCGCCGTATGCGGCGGGCCCGCCTTTTCAATAACTCGCTGCGACGCGACATTATCGACTGCAGGCCGCGCCGCACCACTCCGCGGACAATGTGTTTGATGTCCGCCTCCGGATGATCGTCTGATGCTGTTGATTTGCCAGACTCGAAACGCCTGCGGCATAACACTGTCCCGCTCGCCAGGGACGAGGCCGGCAAATGGCAAACGACTGGTGGAACGAAACGCCAACGACCCCGGCCTGCGCCGGGGTGACAATCACAGTTCCGCGATCAACTCGATCTCGACACACGCGCCCATCGGAATCTGGGCGACACCGAACGCGCTTCTCGCGTGCTTGCCCTTGTCGCCGAACACCTCACCGAGCAGCTCGCTGCAGCCGTTGGTGACGATGTGCTGTTCCGTGAAGTCGGGCGACGAGTTCACGAGACTCATTACCTTGACGATGCGCTTGACCTTGTTGAGGTCGCCGCCGCACGCAACCTGCAGCGTGCCCATCAGGTCGATGGCAATGGCGCGCGCGGCCTGCTTGGCTTCCTCGGTCTGCATCGTCTTGCCGAGCTGGCCGACCCAGGCCTTGCCGTCCTTCCTGGCAATATGGCCCGAGATGAAAACAAGATTGCCCGTCTGCACGAAGGGCACATAAGCGGCAGCGGGAGTCGCCACGGGCGGCGGGGTGATGCCGAGTTCCTTGAGTTTGTCGTAAACGTTCATCGCTGCAGCTCCTGGTGAATGGCGAACAAACGGCGATTTTAGGCACGGGCGCTTTGGCGGCGCCGTCCTTCAAGGCAGCGCGGCGGCAGATGGTAGTGTGCAGCCAACATGAGAGATCGTTGGCCTCGAGCTTGGCGGCATCGCGCTGTCCTTGCCACGGCAGTGGCGCTGCTCCTGGTGCTGTGGCTCGACGTCTTCGCGGCGCTTTTCGGCGCGCTTGCGGGCTACGTGCTCTACGGCCTCGCGATGCGCGCTGCCAACGCGCAGCGCACGCCCAGGCAACGGATGTGGAGTGCGCTGCTTGCAGCGGGCATCGTTGCAGGCAGCGCCATCGCACTGGTCGAGGGCTTTCACCTTCTTCTCAATGCGAGCAACGGCGGGTTGCCCAAGCTGATGCAGCTCATTGCCGACACGCTGGACGACATCCGCACCATTTCGCCCGACTGGGTGGCGCTGCGGCTGCCCGAATCGGCGGATGCGCTGCAGCACGCGCTGTCCAATTGGCTGCGTGGCCACGCGCGCGACATGCAGCACCTGGGACACATCATCCTGCGCCTGTTCGCGCACTTGATCCTCGGACTGATCATCGGAATCACGGCGTATGCGTCGATGAGCCGTGGCCGTGCGACCAGGCCCGCACCGGTGCTGGCGATCGAACGCTGGCGCGAGCTGGCCCGGGCCTTTGCGGACGTTCTTTCGGCGCAGTTGCGCATCGCGCTGGTCAATGCGGGGCTCACGGCGGTGTACCTGCTCGCCGTGCTGCCCGCACTCGACGTGCACGTGCCGCTGGCGGTGACGCTCGTCGCATTCACTTTCTTCGCGAGCATGCTGCCCATCGTCGGCAACCTGATGTCGAACACCGCGATCATCGTGGCCGGGCTCACGGTGTCGCTTTGGGTGGGCGTGGGTTCGTTGGGCTTTCTCATCGCCATCCACAAGCTCGAGTATTTCCTCAATGCGCACTTCGTCGGCAGCCGCATCGACATGCCCATCTATGCGCTGCTCGCGTCGATGCTCCTGCTCGAGGCGGCGTTCGGCATGACGGGTCTGATCGCCGCGCCCATCTATTGCGCGTGGCTCACCCGCGAGCTGCGCACCGGCCGGTGGATCGGCCGGAACTCCCCCACAGGCTAAACCGCCCGATTCCTACAGCCGCGCTGCACAGCCGCGCGAAGAATGAATCCGTCGAAACTGAAGACAAAGGGAGTAGCCATGTCCAAGTCCGCCATCATCATCGCCCTGGCTGCGGCCGGCGCGCTGGGCCTTACCGGGTGCGACGTCAAGAAGGTGCAGGAAGGCAAGTACGAAGTGACCACGCCCGACGTGAAGGTGGGCAAGACCACCAAGGAAGTGGAGGTACCGAAGACCGTCGAGACCGAGAAGAAGAACGTCACCGTGCCCACGCTCGATGTGAAGACAGCCAGGGAAAAGGAACAGGAGAAGTCGCAAAAGTCGATGGGCTCCTCCGGAACGTCCGACACTTCGAAGTAGCGCGACGGAACCGACGGCGCTCGGCTGCATCCAATTGTGATGTTTAGAGCGCTGAAAGATTTCCTGGACGAGATCGTCCCCGAGGCCGGGCCGTCAAAAAGCCGCGGGGCGCCGCCGCTGCGCCTTGCGGCCGCCGTGCTGCTGATGGAAGTGATGCGCGCGAGCGACGGCATTTCCGCCGACGAACGCCGTGCCGCGGCCCGCTTCCTGGCCGACCAGTTCGATCTTGCCGAAGAGCAGATGGCGCCGCTGCTCGCGCACGCCGAAACCGAATCGATGGCGGCGTACGACTATTTCCGCTTCACCAATCCCCTCGACGACGGCCTGACGCAGGACAGGAAGATCGCGCTGGTCGAAGCGATGTGGAAGGTGGCCTATGCCGACGGCCACCTCGATCCACGCGAGAACGCGGTCATCAGCAAGGTGTCGGACCTGCTGCACGTATCGCATGGCGATTACATCGCAGGGAAGATGCGCGCCCAACAGCAGGCCAAGAGCTGAGGAATCGGCCAACTGGTCGATGGGAGGTCCGGGCGATTGGTGGCAATATCGGGCCACCTTGACGCTTGCGAACCCTCCTGCACGCCTGCGCATCGGCATCACGCTCGGCCTCACGCACGAGGCCGAAACGCTGTGGAGCAACGGCATCAAGCAGAACGCGGTGTTCCTTGCCGAAACATTGCGGCAGTGCGACAACGTTGCGAGCGTGCGGCTGGTGAACATGTCGCACATCCCCGTCACGCCTGCGCTGCCGTGGGACCTGCAGCGCTGGCCCACCGTCGCATTCGAAGACGCCAAGGATGATCTCGATGTGCTGATCGAGCTCGGTGGGCAGGTGGGAGTGCCCGAGACCGATTACCTCAAGAGCAAAGGAACGCGGCTTGTTTCCTATTGCTGCGGCACCGAATACGTGACCACGATGGAATCGGTGCTGTTCGGCAAACCGAGCTTCGGCCTGAACCTGTTCGTCAACCAGCGTTACGACGCGATCTGGATGGTGCCGCAGGTGGCCTCCATCAGCGAGCCTTACTTCAGCGTGCTGCGGCGTAAGCCGGCGCGCGCGGTGCCGTTCGTTTGGGATCCGGTGTTCTTGCGTCAACGCGCCGCCGCCTTTGCGAACAATGGCGAATACCGCCCGCGCGGCGATTGCGCTGCGCGCCTCACCGTGATGGAGCCGAACATCAACGTGGTGAAGTTCTGCCTCTATCCGATCTTCATCGCGGAGGAGGCCTTCAGGAAAAGGCCCGAGCTCGTCTCCTTCCTGCATGTGACCAACGCCGATCATCTCGCGAGGGACAGCAAGGAGTTCGTCGCCGTGATGAACCAGCTGGACATCGTGCGGCAGGGCAAGGCCACTTTCGTCGGCCGCTTCGATACGCCGCAGTTTCTTGCTGAACATACGGACATCGTCGTCTCCCACCAATGGGAAAACCCGCTGAACTACTTCTATCTGGAGGTGTGCTGGCAAGGTTATCCGCTGGTGCACAACGCGCATCTTTGCCGCGAGCTGGGCTACTACTACGAAGGCAACGACGTGAACGCAGGCTGCGCGCAACTGCTGCAGGCCATCGCGGCGCATGACGAACAATGGGAAGCCTGGCGCGATCGCCAACGAGCGCTCATCGATCGTTTCCTTCCATCGAACCCGCAAGTGCGCAGCGAATATGCGCGGCTGCTGAACGAGCTCGTCTCGCAGCCGATCGCATGAACCCATGAAGAAAACAAACGTCGCGATCTCCATCGCCGTCACCGATCCAGGCAGCGTCTGGTCGAGCGGGCTGAACCAGAACCTCGCGTTTCTCGGCCAGTTACTGCGCGCGAGTCCTGCGGTCGGCAAGGTGTGGCTGGTGCAGCCGGGTGTCGAACCTAAGCCCGATGGCCTTGGGTTCACCGGCTTTGATTTGCCGCTGGTGCGCCCCGAGGACATCACTTTCGATGTCGACCTCGTGATCGAGCTGGGTTGCACGCTGCCGGTCGAATGGTTGAAGCGTGTGCGAGCGCTCGGCGGCAAAGTAACGGCGCTGCTTGTCGGGCAGACGTATCCCGGGCAGGCGGAGCTGACCATCTTCAACCGAAGCGGCGGCTCGTCCTTCGTCGGCACGCCGTGGGACGAGTTGTGGACACTGCCTCACCACATGAAGACGAGCGCACCTTTTCTTCGCACTGTGTCGCGCGTGCCTGTCGTGTCCATGCCTTACCTGTGGTCGCCGCTATTCCTCGAAGAGCCGATCCGCCGCGTGGCGGCAGCCGGGCATCGTTTCGGCTTTCAGCCCGACAAGCGTGGCGCGAAGAAGCGGCCGTGGCGCGCGGCGATCTTCGAGCCGAACATCTCCGTGGTGAAGTCGTGCTTCCTGCCGATGCTCGTGTGCGACGAGGCTTATCGCACGAACAAGAATGCCGTCGGACTGATGATGGTGCTCAACACCTTCCACATGAAGGAGCACCACACGTTCAACGCCTTCGCTGCGCATATGGATCTGACGCGCGACAGCAAGGCCAGCTACGAGCCGCGGCTGCCATTCGTCGAGACGATGGCCGAACACAACATGGACGCCGTCGTCGCGCATCAGTGGGAATGCGGCCTGAACAATCTTTATTTCGACGCGCTGCACGGCGGCTATCCGCTGGTGCACAACTCAGAGTTCCTGCGTGATGGGGGCGTTGGATTCTTCTATCCTGATTTCAAGGCGTCCGAAGGCGCGAAGGCGCTGCTGGAAGCGTGGAACAAGGAGCCGGGTTATTGGCAGGACTACAAGCGCAGCGCGGATGCGTATCTCGCACGGATGTCGCCGCTGCACGAGGACAACATCGATGTATTCACGCGGCGCATCCTGGCGCTCGTGGGCGAGCGAAGGGGAGAACGCCTTGAAGCGTGACCGCAGGCTCCCCGATCGGAAGCTGCGCGTGGGCGTCTCGATCCACCTGCGCGCGGGCGGGCAGTCGATGTGGGAGAACGGCATCTTCCAGAACTGCGCTTTTCTCGTGCAGCTGCTCAAAAGCTCGCCGGCGGTGGAAGACGCTTTCCTCATCAACGGCGGTGACGACACGGTGCCCGCCGAGGAGATGATGCTTGCGGGTGCCGATGTTGCCGTGCTCAGCCTGCCCGAGGCACTCGAGAAAGTCGACGTCGCCATCGAGATGAGTTCTCTGCTGCCGGAAGACTGGACGGCGAAATTCCGCGAGAAGGGCGGGCGCTACGCGTGGATGCGCGTGGGCAACGACTACGTGCTGGACATCGAACGCGCGATGTTCGGCTTGCCGCCCGCGGCTTTGCTGGGCAACAAGAAATACGACGCGATCTGGACATTGCCGCAATACGAGCACATCGCGGCCGACTACTTCGCGCTGAGCGTGCGTGCACCCGTGCGCATCCTGCCGCACTTGTGGACGCCGCATTTTTTCGATCGTGCGGCGGCGCGATTGCCCGAAGACGTGAAGTTCGGCTACGAGCCCGGCAAGCCGCGCTGGCGCGTGTGCATGTTCGAGCCCAACGTTTCGCTGGTGAAGACATCGTGGATCCCGATGCTGCTGTGCGAAGAGGCGTATCGCGCACGGCCGTCGATGATCGAAGGCGTGCGGGTGCTGAACACCTGGCAATTCAAGGACGAAGTCCACTTCGTGAATTTCGCGCGCAGCCTGGACATGGTGAACCACGGCGTCGCGACGTTCGAGGTGCGCTACCCGATGTACGAATACATGGCGCGTCATGGCGACTGCGTCGTCTCGCACCAATGGGAAAACGCGCAGAACTACATCTATTACGAGGCGCTGTACGGCGGCTATCCGCTAGTGCACAACTCGCCGATCATTCGCGATTGCGGCTACTACTATCCGGATTTCGATTGCCAGGAGGGCGGCCGCGCGCTGCTGCGAGCCTTCGATGAGCACGACGCGAATTTGCCTGCATACCGCGATCGCGCGAAGCGGCTGCTGTGGCAACTGGATATCGCGAATCCTGAGAATGTCGAGGCTTATACGCGGGAGTTGCTGCGGCTGTTCGACGAGTAGGGCGCCTGTCACCCCGGCGAAGGCCGGGGTCGTTGGCGATGGATGAAGCGCGGTCGATCAACCGCCAGCGACCCCGGCCTTCGCCGGGGTGACAATCAGTCGGGCAACTGCGCCTTTTCCGGATCGACACGCGTCACGACAAAGTCCCGGCCCGTCGCGAAGTGCACGTACTCGAAGCGATCGGGCTTGAGGGATTTGACGAGATAAGCGTTGATCGCCTGCGGCAGCTTCGGGTCGCTGCGCACGCCGTTCACCTCGGTGGTGACGGTGAAGTAGATGCCGTTGGAGATGCCCCACAGGCCGCTGTTGCGCGCCTCGCCGATCAGCTTGTCGTTCTGGTACATGCGGGCGTGCAAGGTGAATGTGCCGTCGGCCTTGCGAACGGTGATGAATCGCTGCAGCGGCGCGTTGACCTCGGGTAGAAATTCGCCGTACCACGTGCCGACCATAGCCTGCTCTTCGGGCGAGTGCGCGGCTTGCGCGAATGTCGGCGCAGCGAAGGCCAAACTGAACAACGCAATGGCGAATACAGCGCGAAGGACGCGTCGAACAAACTGCATGGCTCTGTCTCCTGATTGATTATTTCCAGCGAATGCTCACGCCGGCGCCTACCGTCCACTCGCGCGTGTTGCTCGCGACGCCGATGTTGTAGCCGAAGGTGCCCGTGCGGTCCATGCCCTGGAACGTGATGGCCATCGCCGTGTTTCCGCCGTAATAGCCCACGCCTGCACCCAGCGATTTTTCGCCGGGTCCGAGGGCAGGGCCCTTCGATGATGCAAGTGCCACGGCCATCGCAACACCCGCGAACGCCTGCCGCTGCGATTCCTGCAATTGCGACACGTTGACGGCATCTGTTGGCGCGATGCCGGGCGCGACGTTGGTAACGCGTCGCTCCGCGCCTTGAGCGCCGACGGACACCGTGTTGGGTTGGTCGGCCACGGAGTTGTTGCCGATTGCCACGGAGTTGCCTGCCGTGGCCTTTGCTTGATTGCCGATGGCGACGGAATAGTCGCCGGTCGCTTGCGTGCGATCGCCGACGGCGGTGGTGTTCAAACCACCCGCGAGTGACTGCACGCCGACAGCGACAGAAGACCGCGCTGTCGCACCTTGTCCGATGGCCACCGAACCGTCGCTTTGCGCGTTCGCGCCGTAGCCCACGGCCACGGAGCCGGCGCCGACCGCTTGCGATCGCGCGCCCAGCGCCGTGGAGTTGTCCTGGTAAGCCTGCGCGTAACCGCCGACGGCAGTCGCGTAGTTGGCGGGCTGCTCGCCGTTGCCGGTGCGTGCGCAGTAGCCGAGGGCAAGCGCGGCCTCGCCGTTGGCAAAGGCGCAACTGCCGGCGGATGTGGCCGCCGTGCCCGCGCTGGTCGAGCCGCCGCCG
>DATJJL010000046.1:0-20867 GCA_035492155.1 Ramlibacter sp.
TTGAGCTCTTCATATTGCGACCCGAGTTCACTGCTTGCGCGTAGCGCATCGCGAAAGGCGAGCCTCTTCATCCACAGTGGACTGTCTTTCGGGACAAGATGAAGATGGTGCGTGCGAATTTGAGGTGACGGCTTGCAGAACCAGTGCATCACCTCAGGCTTGTAGGGGAAGTGCACGTAACCGATGCTCTCGGCCGCTTTGATCGCGGGAGCAGCAGCCTCGAGCGAAATCACCGGCGCCATGATGTCGATGATCGGCTTTGCGGCGAGGCCTGGAACAGCGGTACTGCCGATGTGCTCCGGCAAGCCGGTCATCCACCGTCCAAGCGCTGCCGTGATGGTGTTGCGTTCAAGCAAGAACAGGTTCGGCCAAGCCGGGTCATAGTCGACAATTTCTACAGGCGATTCGCTCATGGTTGCTCCGCTTATATCAGCGCAGGCTATGTCTCACACGGTTTGTCAACATAGAGTCATCCGCAACGAGCGTACCCAGGCCCTCGCCGGTGGGATGCCCTCAACCCGGAAGTAAAGGGGGAGCTTGCGACGGCGCCGAAGGGCGACGGCGCGGCGGCGGACATGGAGGGTTGAGGGCATCCCATCGGCGAGGGCCCACCCCGAGGTAACCTAGCAGCATGGACTACTCACGCTACAACACCCTCGCCATCACGCGCCGCGGCGCTTCGGGCACCGTGCTCGACATCCAGATGCGCGCGAAGAACGGCAAGCTGCCCACGGCGGGCCACGACGGGCATCGCGAACTCGCGGAGATCTGGCGGGACGTGAGCGCGGACGACAGCGTGCGCTGCGCCGTGCTGCGAGGTGAGGGCTTGGGCTTTTCCGGCGGCGGTGATCTCGAACTCGTCGCCGACATGTCGAACGATTTCGAAATCCGTTCGCGTGTGTGGAAGGAAGCGCGCGACCTGGTCTACAACGTGATCAACTGCGACAAGCCGATCGTGAGCGCGCTGCATGGGCCGGCCGTCGGCGCGGGTCTTGTCGCCGGGTTGCTGGCCGACATCTCGATTGCCGCGAAGAGCGCGAAGATCGTCGACGGCCACACTCGATTGGGTGTGGCTGCGGGCGATCATGCGGCGATTGTGTGGCCGCTCCTGTGCGGCCTTGCCAAGGCGAAGTACTACCTCATGCTGTGCGAGCCCGTGAGCGGCGAAGAAGCCGAGCGCATCGGGCTCGTGTCGCTCGCCGTCGATGACGACCAGCTTTTGCCGAAGGCCTACGAAATCGCCGATCGCCTTGCGGCCGGTTCGCAAAGCGCGATCCGCTGGACCAAGTATTCGTTGAACAACTGGCTGCGGCAGGCGGGGCCGAGTTTCGACACATCGCTCGCCCTCGAATTCATGGGATTCGGCGGACCTGACGTGAAAGAAGGTATTGCGTCCTTGCGTGAGCGTCGCCAACCGAATTTCTGAGCGCCTCGCGAGATAATAGGTTCATGCAATCCCTGCGCCGCGCCCGCTTCCTCGCCCGCCTCGTGCTGGCCTGGTTCGCGATGTCATTGGGCGTGGCGATCGCATCGCCACTGGTCAAACCCGCAGGCATCGAGGTGATCTGCTCGGGCAGCGGCACGATCAAGCTGCTGGTCAAGGGCGAGCCCGATGGCGGCAAGACCACGAGCCACACGCTCGACTGCCCGCTGTGCGCATCCATCGCCGCGCCTCCACCCGTGGTGCGCGCCGATCTCGAATTCGTTCCCGTGCTGGGCCATGCGGTCCAGCCCATTCCCGCCGCGCGCATTGCCGCGATCACGGCCGCGCCTTTGCCTGCGCGCGGCCCGCCGTCCGTTCCTGTCGTTTGACACCGCGCCCGTGCGACGTCGCGTGGGCTGTCCCTCATCGATTCGAACAGACACATGAAAAACATTCTTGCGATTTCAATTCTTTCTCTTTGCGCGCCGATCGCGTTCGCACAAACCAGCGCGGCGCCCGCTACGGTCGAAAGCGCATGGATCCGCGCGTCCGTGCCGGGCCAGCAGGCCACGGGCGCCTTCATGCGGATCACCGCGAAAGAGCCGACGCAGCTCGTGGGTGCGTCGACGCCCGTCGCCGGCACGGCCGATGTGCACGAGATGAAGATGGAAGGCGACGTGATGCGCATGCGTCCCGCGGGCACTATCGACTTGCCTGCAGGAAAGACCTTCGAGCTCACGCCCGGCGGCGGCTACCACCTCATGCTGCAGGACTTGAAAGGCCCGCTGAAGGCAGGCAGCACGGTCCCGCTCACGCTCGTCTTTCGCAACGCCAAAGGCGCCGAAACCCGCATGAACCTGAACGTGCCCGTAGCGCTGGCTGCGCCGTCGATGTCGCCGATGTCATCGATGGACCACAAGCACTGAATCCCGTAAGCTGTCGTCAAACCACCTCGTGGGGCGACGATGAGCGACAACGACAACCTCGGCTTCGGCAAGTTCGTTCCCGGGTTCGATTTCCTGCAGAACCTGGCCAAGGGCGCGTCGCAGACGCTGCCGCAACTGCCGAACCTGTCGAACTGGGTCGCGCCCACGCTCAACGTCGAAGAGCTCGACAAGCGCATCAACGACCTCAAGGCCGTTCACTTCTGGCTCGACCAGAACGCGAAGGCATTGGGCGCGACCATCCAGGCGCTCGAAGTGCAGAAGATGACGCTCGCGACGTTGAAGGGCATGAACTTCAACATGGGCGACGTCGCGAATGCGCTCAAGCTCAAGGCGGCCGACACGATGATGAGCGGCGTGCAGAAAGCGGGCGAAGTCGCTTCAGGTGCTGCAGGCACGATGACGAGCGCCGCGACGAATGCTGTCGAAAAAACCCGTGCCGCGCGCAAGAAGGCGAGCCCGGAGGCTGCCGCGCCGAGTGGCATCGCCGATCCGCTGCAGTGGTGGGGCGCGTTGACAACGCAGTTCCAGCAGATCGCTGCGAACGCGATGAAAGACGCTGCGGCAAGCAATGCGAAGGACACGGCCAAGCACATGGCCACGGGCGATGCGGTGAAGTCGGCGAAGAAAACAGCCGGGAAGGGTGCCGCGAAGCGCGCAAGCACGCGGGCCACGAAGCGCGCGGTGAAGAAGGCCGCACATTGAAGGCACGCGAATGAAGTTGTTTCCCTTCGGCCACGCGACGCATCCGCAGTGGCAGATGGCCGCCGGGCTCGTGCTCGCGCAGCTGCGCGCGCAGATGGCGCTGCCCGGTTATGCGTCGTCGCCGACGCTGGCGCTGCTGTACATCACCGACCATTACGCGCGCGCAGCGCAGGACATCCTCGATCATTTGAGCGCCGAATTGCCCGAGGTCCCGGACTGGGCGGGCACAGTGGGCGTCGGCATCGCATCGTCGAACGTCGAATACTTCGATGAGCCTGCGCTGGCGGTCATGCTGTGCGACCTGCCGCCGCACCAGTACCGCGTGTTCTCCGGCGTTGCGCCGCTCAGTGTCGGCGAAGGCATGGGGTTCGAGCCTTTCACCGCGCTCGTGCATGCGGACGGCCGCACACCGGAGCTCGCGGAGCTCATCACCGAGATGGCGGGCCGCACCGCCACGGGTTATCTCTTCGGCGGCCTCGCGTCCAGCCGTACGCAGAGCGTGCAATTCGCCATCGGCGGCAACGGCAACATCCGTGGCCAGGGTGCGGCGCGCGGCGTGTTCTCGGGCGGCTTGTCGGGCGTGGCGTTCGGCGAAGGCGTCTGCCTGATCTCGCGCGTGACGCAGGGCTGCCAGCCTGTCGCCGCGCAGCGGATCGTCACCGAAGCGCAAGGCAACGTCATCCTGCAGCTCGATGGCGAACCGGCGCTCGACGTATTGCTTGAAGACACCGGGATCTCGCTGGAAGAGCCCCAAGCGGCGATGGCGCAATTGCGAGCCACACTCGTGGGCCTGACCGAAGAAGGTGCCGACGCGGTAGGCCGCACCGGCAGCTTCGGGGCCGACGTCGTCGTGCGTCACATCATCGGGTTCGATCCGTCGCGGCGAGGCGTGGCGATCGCCGACCATGTGTCGCCCGGCATGCGAATGGCTTTCTGCACGCGCAACGTACAGGCTGCGCGTGCCGACCTCGTGCGAATTTGCGCCGAGATTCGCGAAGAGCTCGAGCCGGAAGAAATGAGCCACGGCGTTGCGGCCGCGCTGGCCGTGCCCGAGCCGGACACTGCGCCCAGTGTCGAACGCCGAATCGCCGGCGCGGTGTATGTGAGTTGCGCCGGTCGCGGCGGCCCTCATTTCGGCGGCCCCAGCGCCGAAATGCAGATCGTGCGGCGCGCACTGGGCGATGTGCCGCTCGTGGGATTTTTCGCCGGCGGCGAAATCGCCCGCCATCACCTGTACGGCTACACTGGCGTGCTCACTGTCTTCCGCTAGCGCAACACCCATGTCGCGACAAACATCCCGGCGCTTACCCACGCTGTGGCAAGGCGTTCGCTGGGCGCTCGATCCGCACAGCGCTGGCGGCGGCACGTCGCGAGTGCGGCTCGCATGGCGCGCGGTCCGCGCGAGCCTTGGCGAAGACAAGGCACTCAAACGCTGGATGGCCGTGGTGTTCGAGCTTCGCTCGCGCGAGGTCGTTCACGACTTCAAGGGCGAGTACCTGCGCGCCATCCGTCCTTACGTGCATCGCGGCACGGGGTTTTCGCAGCGCGTCGTCCAGCTCGTGGACCACATGGACTGGCTGGAGACGGCGTTCCACTCCGCGGCCTTTGCGCAGATCGCATCGGGCAAGCGACTCACGGTGGTGGAGCTCACGCCGCCGCGCGGCTGCGAGTTCCTGCGCCTGCAGTTGCAGCAGGCGCCGGCGACGAGCACCGAGGGCGAGATGTTCCTCACGCTCACGTTGCAACGGTCCGCCGAGCTGCAGCACAAGCCGCAGCCGATGGATGTTGCCGTGCTCGCGTTCAGCCGCTTTCGCATCGAGGGCACGCCCTGCTTCGTGATCGGCGGCGTGCGTGGCCAGCGCCACCCGGTGCAGCGCGCCAGCGCGGTGGAAGTCGGCGCGGCCCTTCAGGGCTGGAAGGCACCGGTGTTCCTCGTGCGCGTCGCGCAGGAGCTCGCGCGCTACTGGAATTTGCGGCTGGTCGGGCTCGATCCGGCGTCCCATCGCCTGCACGGCTGGTCGTATCGCATCAATTCGCGCTACCGCACAGCCGGCGAAAAAATCTTCGCGAGCTACCGCGCGCTGTGGGATCACTTCGAGGCCGACAACGGCCCGGACGGCTGGGTCATCCTGCCGCTCAATTCGGACGAGAAGCTTGCGGCCACGGCGCTGTCGCCCGAAAAGCGTGCGCGTCAAAGCAGGCGCGCCGACTTCTGGCTGCGCACGCGGGGGCAACTGCGTTCCGAGCTTCGCAAGCTCTTGCAGCGACCCGGCGCCGACACGAAGCTGGAGCGCATCACGCAGCAGCTCACGCCGTCGGGCAACATGCCGCTGGACGAATTCGATTTGCAAGAGGGCCTGAGCAGCACCGACGACTTCATTCCGTCGAAGGTTCTGGAGACCGGGCCCGGGGTGCTGGACGACTGAGCGTCAACGCCTGAGGTGCGTGAACGCCTCGAACTCCCAGCTGCGCATGCAGGCAAGCAAGGTATAGCCCTCGAGCTGGCCGGGCGGCAGTCGCTGGTCGGTCTGGTGCTGCTGCGCAAAATCCTGCGCGACGCGCTGCATTCTTTCGAAGAACGCGGGGGCCACCGAGCGGCTGACGCTGCCGTGCACCAGCAGCACGCCCTCGCCCGGGCCATCGAAGCCGCCATTGAAAAAATCGAGCAGCACATGCTCGCGAAAGTAGTTCATCACCGCGCCATGCGGACGCCATCGAAACGTCTTTGCGACTTTCAGCCGGTATCGGTTCAGGGGCCGAAGCTCGATGATGCCGATGCGATCGAGCTGCGCGAAATGCCGGATGCATTCCGCCTCGGTGAGTCGATAAGCGGCGGTGATCTGCTCCAAGGTCCACTGCGACAGCACACAGATCGCGCAGAGCAGCAACTTCTTGTCGGCCACGACGGCGCGCTCCTGCTCCGGCGACAGCTCCTTCAGCATGGGCTGTGACTCGGCCACACGCCGCGCCAGTTCAGCGAAATCGATTTTGAGCGCACGGCAGATCGCATCGATGCGCGACAGCGGCATGTCGCCTTTCGCGAGCATGCGCTTGACGCTGGACTCCGCCATGCCGATCGCCTTCGCGAGATCCGCGTAAGTCATTGGCGCGGACTTCAGTTCTTTCTTGAGGGCGGCGACGAGGTCGGCGGTGGTGCTCATGGCGGAAGTATCGTTATGAGATACCAAAGGTGCGAAGGCGCAATGTAATCGGGAAATGCCGTTCTTTCGGAATCGTCGGCCTCGACACTCGCGCCATGAATTTCACCGACTTCCACCTCTTCGCCGACACACGCATGTGGCTGGGCATTCCGAACGCAGCCGACGTGCTTTCCAATCTCGGCTTTCTCGTTGCGGCAGCGGCCGGCATGCTTGCGTTGTGGCGACTGCCCGCGCGTTTGCTCACCAAAGCGGAGCGTGCGACAGCCGCTCTGTTCTTCTCGGGCCTGGCGATCTCCGCCTTCTGCTCCAGTTGGTATCACCTGCATCCCGACGATGCGCGCCTGATGGTGGATCGAAGCGGCATGTCGATCGCTTTCGCAGGGCTGCTGGGTCTGGCAGCGGCGACACGCCTGGGCGAAAGCGCGGGCGCGTTCACGGCATCGAGCCTGCTGCTCGCGGCGCCGTTCGCGATCTACGCCGCCGCCTCGGGCCATCTGGTGCCCTGGGCGATCATGCAGTTCGGCGGCATGGTGGCGCTGTGCGTGCTGCCGTCACGGCGAGTGCTGACCGATGCGCTTCACGTGCACTGGCTCGCCCTCGTTGCGATCTACTCCCTCGCCAAGCTGGCCGAAGTCAATGACGACACGATCTTCGAGGTCACACGGCACGTCGTCTCGGGCCACACGCTGAAGCACGTCGTGGCAGCCTTTGCAGCCTGGCCCGTCGTCGTTGCCTTGCACAATCGCCGATCCATGCAGAATGGCGAACGCCAATCGAGGAGGGCTCCCGCATGAGCAGCGTTATGACCGACACCCCAGCGCCGACGCCGGCTCACGAGCACCCGAACCAGTTCGCCCTGCTCGGCCAGCGGCGCTTCGCTCCCTTCTTCTGGACGCAGTTCTGCGGCGCCGCGAACGACAATCTCTTCAAGTTCGCGTTCACCGTGATGGTGACCTACCAGCTTCAGCTCGCGTGGATGCCGCCGTCGCTCGCCGGCCTCGTGATCGGCGCGCTGTTCATCCTGCCGTTCCTTCTCTTTTCGGCGACGAGCGGCCAGCTCACGGACAAGTTCGACAAGCAGTCCATGATCCGCTTCGTCAAGAACCTGGAGATCGCGATCATGGCGCTCGCGGCTTTCGGCTTCTGGACGGCGAATGCGTTCGTGCTTCTGGCGTGCGTGTTCCTGATGGGCCTTCACTCGACGATCTTCGGGCCCGTGAAGTACGCGTACCTGCCGCAGGTGCTTGACGAGCGCGAGCTCACCGGCGGCAACGGCATGGTGGAGATGGGCACCTTCGTCGCGATCCTGCTGGGACAGGTCGCGGGCGGACTGCTGGTCGCGATTCCTGCCGTCGGGCGCGATTACGTCGCCGTCGCGTGCATCGCAGTGGCCTTCATCGGCCGGGGCTTTGCGCAGTTCGTGCCTTCGTGTCCGTCCAGCGACCCGCAACTGCGCGTCAACTGGAACCCGGTCAGCGAGACGCTGCGCAATCTCAGGCTCGCGCATGGCAACGTCGTGGTGTTCCGCTCGCTGCTGGGAATCTCGTGGATGTGGTTCTTTGGCGCGGTGTTTCTTTCGATGTTCCCGGCTTTTGCAAAAGAGGTGCTGCATGGCGACGAGCAGGTCGCGTCGCTGCTGCTCGTCGTGTTCTCGGTGGGCATCGGCGTGGGCTCGCTGCTGTGCGAAGTGCTTTCGCGCCGTCACGTGGAGATCGGCCTCGTGCCGCTGGGCGCGATCGGCATGAGCGTGTTCGCCATCGACCTTTACTTCGCTTCTCGCGCGTTGCCGCCTGCGGGCGAGCTCGCACTCGGGCAGTTCCTCGGCATGCACGCGCACTGGCGCGTGATGGCCGACCTTGCGCTGCTGTCGCTCTTCGCGGGCTTGTACAGCGTACCGATGTACGCGCTGATCCAGTTGCGCAGCGTGCCGACGCACCGCGCGCGCATCATCGCGGCCAACAACATCCTCAATGCGCTCTTCATGATCGCGAGCGCCATCATCGCCGGCGTGATGCTCAAGACCGGCTTCACGATCCCGCAGATATTCCTCGCGGTGGGCATTGCGAACGCCATCGTCGCGTCGTACATCTTCGCGCTCGTGCCCGAATATTTGCTGCGTTTCATCGCATGGGTGATGTCGCACTTCATCTACTGCTTCAAGGTGCGTGGCGACCAGAACATCCCTTCATCGGGCGCGGCGATCCTCGTTTGCAATCACGTGAGCTTCATCGACGCGGTGCTGCTGATGGCCGCGAGCCCGCGCCCGATTTATTTCGTGATGGACCACCGCATCTTCCAGGTGCCGGTGCTCGGCTGGATCTTCCGGCTTGCGAAGGCGATCCCGATCGCGCCGCGCAAGGAGGATGAACGCGCTTACGAAGCCGCCTTCGACGCCGCAGTGAAAGTCCTGCGCGAGGGCGACCTGCTCGCGATCTTTCCGGAGGGCGGCATCACGCGCGACGGCGAGCTGCAGGAGTTCAAAGGAGGCGTGATGAAGATCCTCGAGCGCCAGCCGGCGACAGTGATCCCGATGGCGCTCACGAACCTGTGGGGCTCGTTCTTCTCGCGCATCGAGCAAGGCGGCGCGATGGTGCGGCCTTTCAGGCGCGGGATGTTCAGTCGGGTGGGGCTGAATGTCGGTGAAGCCATTGCACCCACGCAGGTTCAGTTGCCATTGCTCCGCGAGCGCGTTGCGCAGTTGATCGACAACGCACCTACTTAAGTCTCGGATTGCAACGGCGAAAGCGCCGCCACAATCCGGGCCCGTGAAAAGCAACCAATCTTTCGCCGCCGCGTTCTCGCTGGCGTTCGTCGCAGGCGGCACGCGTGCGCAATCCGAAGCCGAAGCGCTTGGCGACTTGTGCGCACTCCCGATCGCTTCCGTTTCGCCGCCGGGCGTCCTGTCGTCGGGGGCGGTGTTCGTCGTGAAGCGCGTCGACGAGACCGCCTATGCGACGGCCTATTCGCTGGAGCGGGTTTCCGATGGCACGCACGTGAGCATCGAGATAGCGACACGCGGCGTGCGGCACGTCACGGTGCTCGCGGGCGCGCTCGTGAAGGCAACGCTGCTGAACACCGGCATGGTGCTCACGGCAGGCAGTGAGGCAATCGCGTTCGTTCCTAACGCACTCGGCCGCGCGTTGCTGCACAACGAGCGCGTCACGCCGTAATCGCTAGACGCCTCGCGCGCGATCTGCCTTGAACTGTGCGCCGAACTGAGCGAACCGACCGGCGTCGAGCGAATCGCGAATTTCGCGCATCAGGTTCAGGTAGTAGTGCAGGTTGTGGATCGTGGCCAGCATCGGCGCGAGCATCTCGCCGCAGCGTTCGAGGTGATGCAGGTACGCGCGAGAGAAGCCGCCTTTGCATGCGTAGCAGCCGCAGCTTTCGTCCAGCGGGCGCTCGTCCGAGCGATGGCGGGCGTTGCGGATCTTCAAGTCGCCGAAGCGCGTGAAGAGGTGGCCGTTGCGCGCATTGCGCGTAGGCATCACGCAGTCGAACATGTCCACGCCTTGCGCAACGCCTTCGACAAGGTCCTCGGGTGTGCCCACGCCCATGAGATAGCGCGGCTTGTTCACGGGCAGCCGCTGCGGCGTGTGCGCGAGGATGCGCAGCATCTCATCCTTCGGCTCGCCGACGCTGACGCCGCCCACTGCGTAGCCGGGGAAATCCATTTCGACAAGGCGAGCCTGCGACTCTTCCCGCAAGTGCTCGAACATGCCGCCTTGCACGATGCCGAAAAGTGCGTTGGAATTTTTCAGCCGCGCGAATTCATCCTGGCATCGCTTCGCCCAGCGCAGGCTCAGCTCCATCGACGAGCGTGCTTCGGCTTCCGTCGTGATGTGGCCCTTCGTCTCGTACGGTGTGCACTCGTCGAACTGCATGACGATGTCGCTGCCCAGCGTCGTCTGGATCTGCATCGAGATCTCCGGCGTGAGGAACAGCTTGTCGCCATTGACGGGCGAGGCGAACTTCACGCCCTCCTCGCTGATTTTGCGCATCTCGCCGAGCGACCACACCTGGAAGCCGCCGGAGTCCGTGAGTATCGGTTTGTCCCAGCGCTCGAAACGATGCAGCCCGCCGAACTGCTTCACGACATCGAGGCCGGGACGCATCCACAAGTGGAACGTGTTGCCCAGGATGATCTGCGCACCCATTTCGTCGAGCGAGCGCGGCGTGACGCCCTTGACGGTGCCGTACGTGCCCACGGGCATGAAGATGGGTGTTTCCACCACGCCGTGATTGAGCGTGAGGCGTCCGCGCCGCGCGAGGCCTTCGGTCTTGAGGAGGTCGAAGTGAAGCATGTCGGGTCAGGCGCGCTGCAAAAGCATGGAGTCGCCGTAGCTGAAGAAACGATAGCTCTGCTGCACGGCATGCGCATAGAGGGCCATCACCTTGTCGTAGCCCGCGAAAGCGGAGATGAGCATGAGCAGCGTGGACTTGGGCAGGTGAAAGTTCGTCACGAGGAGGTCGATGACGCGGAAGTCGAAACCGGGCGTGATGAAAATCGATGTGTCGCCGCTTGCCTGGCCGCTGCGCGCCCACGATTCGAGTGTGCGCACGGTCGTTGTTCCGACCGCGACGACGCGTCCGCCGCGCGCTTGCGTGCGCTCGAGCGCATCGATCGTGGCGGGCGGGATCGAGTACCACTCGCTGTGCATGCGGTGATCGGCGATGTTCTCCGTCTTCACCGGCTGGAAGGTACCGGCTCCGACGTGCAGCGTGACGCTGGCGCGTTCCACGCGGCGCGCTTCGAGTGCCGCGAGCACCGCTTCGTCGAAATGCAGCGCGGCCGTCGGCGCAGCGACCGCGCCCGGGTTCTTCGCGAAGATGGTCTGGTAGCGTGCGACGTCTTCCTGCGTGTCCGCATGCTCGATGTACGGCGGCAACGGCACGTGGCCGTGTCGTTCCATGAGCGCGTGGGGCTCGTCGCTGAGGGTGAACCGGAACAGGGTGCCCTCTTCGTCGGGCCAGCGGCCCTCGAGTGTTGCCGTGAAGCCGCCGTCCATCTGCAGAACCGTGCCCGGCTGCGGCTTCTTGCTCACCTTCATGTGCGCGACGACTTCGCGCGGACCCGTGACGCGCTCGACCAGCAGTTCAAGCCGGCCGCCGGTGGGCTTTTCACCATAGAGGCGCGCCTTCACGACTTGCGTGTCGTTGAAGACGAGCAGGTCGCCTTCTTTCAGCAGCGAGGGCAGGTCGCGGAAGACGCGGTCGATGGGCGAGTCGCCCGTCGCGTCGAGCAGGCGCGAGCTGCTGCGCACGGGTGCAGGATGCTGGGCGATGAGATCGGGGGGCAGGGCGAAATTGAAATCGCCCAAGGTGAATTGACGCATGTTCGAGGGCCGAACGGACCCGTTCCGAAGTGAGAAGGCAGAATTGTCCCATGCCCGACATCCAGGCCAGGTCCGCGCCGCAGAAAGCCCTCGACAAGCTCGGCTTGAAGCGCGACATCGACCTGGCGCTGCACCTGCCGCTGCGATACGAAGACGAGACGCGCATCCTCAAGCTTCGCGATGCACGCGACGGCGACACGATCCAGATCGAGGCGCAGGTCACGGCGTGCGAAGTCGTGTATCGCCCGCGTCGCCAGCTGATGGTCACGGTCGAGGACGGCACCGACACGTGCGTGCTGCGCTTTTTCTCTTTCTATCCGTCGCAGCAGAAAGCGCTTGCCGTGGGCAATCGATTGCGTTTGCGTGGCGAGGTGAAGGGCGGATTTCTCGGATGGCAAATGGTGCATCCGACATTCAAGGCCGCCGGTGGCGAATTGCCGACGGCACTCACGCCGGTGTATCCGACGGTCGCGGGCTTGCCGCAGGCGTATTTGGGAAAGGCCGTGCTGTCGGGGCTGGCGCGCGCAGATTTGTCCGACACGTTTCCGCCCGGCGTGACCGAAAAGCTCCAGCCTCTCGTGTGGAACTTGCGCGAATCGCTGCAGTTCCTGCATCACCCGGCGCCCGATGTGTCGATGGCTACGCTCGAAGATCAGTCGCATCCCGCGTGGCAGCGATTGAAAGCGGAAGAGTTGCTCGCGCAGCAGTTGTCGCAACTGGAAAGCAAGCGCGAGCGCGATACCTTGCGTTCACCCGCGCTGCCCGCGAAAGCGGGCGGCCTGCACGAGCAGCTGCTCAAGGTGCTGCCGTTCCAGTTGACGAAAGCGCAGCACCGCGTGAGCGAGGAGATCGCGCGGGATATTGCGCGACCCGTTCCGATGCATCGGCTGCTGCAAGGCGATGTGGGTTCAGGCAAGACGATCGTCGCCGCACTCGCTGCAACGATTGCGATCGACGCGGGCTGGCAATGCGCGCTGATGGCGCCGACCGAGATCCTCGCCGAACAGCACTTCCGCAAATTGATCGGCTGGCTCGAGCCGCTTTTGGCACCGCGCGGGCTGCGCGTCGCCTGGCTCACGGGCAGCCAGCGTAAAAAGGAGCGCACCGAAATGCTGGCGCTGATCGCGAACGGCGAGGCGGCGCTGGTGGTGGGCACTCACGCGGTCATTCAGGAGCATGTGCAGTTCAAGCAGCTTGCCCTCGCGATCATCGACGAGCAGCATCGCTTCGGCGTTGCGCAGCGGCTCGCGTTGCGCGCAAAGATGAGCGAGACGCAGCAGGAGCCTCACCTGCTCATGATGTCGGCGACGCCGATCCCGCGCACGCTGGCGATGAGTTACTACGCGGACCTCGACGTCTCCACGATCGACGAGCTGCCGCCCGGCCGCACACCCGTGGTCACCAAGCTCATTGCCGAGAGCCGTCGTGACGAGGTGATCGAACGCATCCGCACGCAGCTCGCGCAAGGGCGGCAGGTGTATTGGGTGTGCCCCTTGATCGAGGAGAGCGAAGCGCTGGATCTCACGAACGCGACGGCCACGCACCAGGCGCTGGGCGATGCGCTGCCCGGCGTGATGGTGGGCTTGCTGCATTCGCGCATGCCCCCGGCCGAGAAGAAGGCAGTGATGCAACTTTTCGCCGGCGGCCAGATGGGCGTGCTGGTGTCGACGACCGTGATCGAGGTCGGCGTCGACGTGCCGAACGCGTCGCTGATGGTCATCGAGCATGCGGAGCGATTCGGCTTGTCGCAGTTGCACCAGCTGCGCGGCCGCGTGGGTCGAGGCGCCGCTGCGTCTGCCTGCGTGCTGCTCTATTCGGCGGGTGAAAGCGGCAAGGTCGGCGAGGCGGCGCGCGCGAGGTTGAAGGCCATGGTGGAGACTGCGGATGGCTTCGAGATCGCAAGGCGCGATCTCGAGATTCGCGGGCCGGGAGAATTCCTCGGCGCGCGGCAGTCGGGCACGCCCTTGTTGCGATTCGCCGATCTTCAGCTGGACACCGCGCTGCTGGAGTGGGCACGCGGTCTCGCACCGCGCATGCTGGACGAGCATCCGGGATTGGCCCACAAGCACATGGCGCGCTGGTTCGGAGGAAAATCCGACTTCCTCAAAGCATAAGAATGTCCCACCCCCGAAGCGCCTGCGGCGCCTCCCCCTCGAGGGGGCGCAACCAGTGGCCCGGCAAAGCCGGTTCCACGGTCGCCCCACGTTCGCGAGTCGGTCATGACCCTGACCGAGCTTAAGTACATCGTCGCGGTTGCGCGCGAAAAGCACTTCGGCAAGGCCGCCGAAGCGTGCTTCGTGTCGCAACCCACGCTCTCGGTCGCCATCAAGAAGCTCGAGGATGAGCTCGAAGTCAAACTGTTCGAGCGCAGCGCGAACGAAGTCACGGTCACTCCACTGGGCGAGGAGATCGTGCGGCAGGCGCAAAGCGTTCTGGAGCAGGCCGCCAACATCAAGGAGATCGCCAAGCGCGGGAAGGACCCGCTTGCCGGTCCATTGCGTCTGGGCGTGATCTACACCATCGGTCCTTACCTGCTGCCCGACCTGGTGCGACAAGCCATCGCGCGCACGCCGCAGATGCCGCTGATGCTGCAGGAAAACTTCACCGTGAAGTTGCTGGAGATGTTGCGCACCGGCGAAATCGACTGCGCCGTGATGGCCGAGCCTTTCCCGGACACGGGCCTGGCGATCGCGCAGCTGTACGACGAGCCTTTCCTGGCCGCTGTTCCGACGAGCCACCCGCTTGCCGCACGCAAGACCGTGACGTCCGAGGAGCTCAAGTCCGAGACGATGCTGCTGCTCGGCACGGGCCATTGCTTTCGCGATCACGTGCTCGAGGTGTGCCCCGAGTTCGCGCGTTTTTCCAGCGATGCGGAAGGCATTCGCAAGAGCTTCGAAGGCTCGTCGCTCGAGACGATCAAGCACATGGTCGCCGCCGGAATGGGCGTGACGCTGGTGCCGCGCCTGTCGGTGCCCAAGGACGCCCTCGACCCGAAACCGAAGCGTCGCAAGGACGACCAGGTATATGTCAAATACATCCCGTTCGACGGCGATCCGCCGAGCCGGCGGGTGGTGCTTGCGTGGCGCCGCAGCTTCACGCGCTACGAGGCGATCGCGGCATTGCGCAATGCGATCTACGCGTGCGAGCTGCCGGGCGTCAAACGACTTTCCTGAAGATGAACAACGATAAGCAGTACCAGCCCGGCATCCTCGAGCCCGTCCCTGCCGTCGCGCGATACGTGAACTTCGATATTCCGAGCGTTGGCGCGACCGTGCAAGCGATTCGGGATGCGCTCACGCGCTTGTCGCCGCTGGCCAATGGCAGCGACGTCGTGCTGGGCATCGGGCCTTCGCTCGCTGAAGCGCTGGGCGTGCAAGTGCCGGGGCTGCGCGAATTTCCGGATCTCTCGCGCGACGGCGTGAAAGTGCCGTCCACACCGGGCACGCTGTGGTGCTGGATCCGCGGCGATGATCTCGGCGACCTGCTTCATCTCACGCGCAAGGTGCAAAGGGCGCTCGCGCCGGCATTCGTGGCCCACCATGTCGTCGATGCGTTCCGGCATTCGTGGAGCGGCACGCATGGCAAGGATCTCACCGGCTTCGAGGATGGCACCGAGAACCCGGAGGGCGAAGCGGCGATCGAGGCGGCATTCGCGCCTGATGGATCGAGCTACGTCGCAGTCCAGCAGTGGGTGCACGATCTCGATGCGTTCGAGCAACTCACCGACGAACTCGCGAATCATTCGATCGGCCGTCATCGCGTGACGAACGAGGAGCTCGAGGATTCGCCGCAATCCGCCCACGTGAAGCGCACCGCGCAGGAGAGTTTCGATCCCGAAGCGTTCGTCCTTCGCCGATCGATGCCGTGGATGATCAGCATGCAGGCCGGCCTGATGTTCGTCGCATTCGGCAAAACGTTCGACGCTTTCGAAGCGCAGATGCGGCGCATGGCCGGCTTCGACGACGGGATTACCGATGCGCTGTTCGCGATCAGCAAGCCAGTGAACGGCGCGTACTACTGGTGCCCGCCGATGCGCGGCGGCGAACTTGACCTGCGACAGCTCGGGCTGTGAGCATGCGCGAGAAGCTGCGCCTGTATCTCAACCTGATCCGCTGGGACCGCCCGGCGGGTTGGCTGCTGCTGCTGTGGCCGTCGCTGTCGGCGCTGTGGATCGCCGCACACGGGTTTCCGGGCTGGCACCTGCTTACAGTGTTCACGCTCGGCACGATCCTGATGCGCAGCGCGGGCTGCTGCGTCAACGATGTCGCGGATCGCGATTTCGACAAACACGTGAAGCGCACGGCTGCGCGTCCGGTCACGAGTGGCGCGGTGTCTGTGAAGGAAGCTCTCGCGCTAGGCGCGGTGCTGGCGCTGGCGGCGTTCGCGCTCGTGCTGACGACCAATGCGGTTGCCATCGCGTGGTCATTCGTCGCGCTCGCCATCTCGGTGGCTTATCCGTACGCGAAGCGCTTCGTCTCGATGCCGCAAGCCGTGCTCGGCGTCGCGTTCAGCTTCGGCATTCCGATGGCTTTCGCAGCCGTGCAGTCGCGCATTCCCTTGCTTGCCTGGGTGCTGCTGCTCGGCAACCTGTTCTGGGTGCTCGCTTACGACACCGAATACGCGATGGTCGATCGCGACGACGACCTGAAGATCGGCATGAAGACATCCGCAATCACGCTTGGGCGCGCCGACGTGCCCGTGGTCATGGCTTGCTATGCGATCTATTTCGTGATCTGGGGTGTCGTGTTGGCCGACCGCATTCCGTCAATCGTGCTGGCGTTGGCGCTCGCCGCTGCTGCGGCGCAGGCCGCGTGGCACTACACGCTCATTCGCGAACGCACGCGCGACGGTTGCTTCAAGGCTTTTCGCCTGAACCACTGGCTCGGCTTCACGCTGTTCGCGGGCGTGGCGCTGGGCTACGCGGCCATGTGACGGCTCTCAGGCCGGCCGGACCTGTTGCCGGCTCGGATGATGCCCACGCCTTCGGCAAGGCATCAGGTGAACTCCTTGCCAAGCTCGCGGGCGCGCGTACGAGCGGCATGCAGCGCCTTGATGAACATCGGCTTGAGGCGGTCCTGCTCCATCGAGGTGATTGCGGCGTAAGTCGTGCCGCCCTTCGATGTCACGCGCTGGCGCAGCACTTCGGGCGGGTCGTTCGACGTGCGCGCGAGCTCGCACGCACCGATGAATGTTTCGAGGGCAAGCTTCAAAGCCTGATCGGCGTCCAATCCCATCTCGACGCCCGCCTCGCGCATCGCCTCCAGAAAGAAAAAAACATAGGCCGGCCCCGAACCCGATAACGCCGTGACCGCGTCCAGGTCGTCTTCGGCGCCGACCCACAGGTATTCGCCCGTCGTGGCGATGACCTGTTCGATCCGCTGCTTGTCCGCATCGCTCACGGCGCTGCGCGCGAACAAGGCTGTCATGCCCTTGCCGACGAGCGCCGGCGTATTCGGCATCGATCTCACAATGCGCTCGGTGCCCAGCCACGCCGCGATGCTGCCGGAGAGAATGCCCGCAGCGACGCTCAGGTGCAGGGCGTTGCGCGTGAACGGCGCAGCCTGCGCGGCTGCATCGCGAAAGGTCTGCGGCTTCACTGCCCACAGCACGAGCCCGGCGGCCCCGAGCGCATCGTTGGCCGATTCGTGCGCCTCGATACCGAACTGAACTTGAAGCTTGCCGCGCGCCTGGGCCCAGGGCTCGACCACGACGATGCGGGTTGCTGAAAGGCCTTGCCTTAGCAGGCCGCCGATGATGGCGGTCGCCATGTTGCCGCCACCGATGAAAGCGACACTGTCGGAATTCGCGGAGCTCATGGGCGCAGTCTAGCCGCGTCGAGCAAAATGTAGGCCGATGGATCGACAGCTTCTGCTGCAGCAACTCGCCAAGCCGCGCACTTGGGACATCGCGATCATCGGTGGCGGCGCGACCGGGCTCGGCGTTGCGCTCGACGCTGCGGCGCGTGGCTATACGGTGGTCCTCGTCGAGTCGCATGATTTCGCCAAGGGGACGTCGTCACGCGCGACCAAGCTCGTGCACGGCGGCGTGCGGTACCTGGCGCAGGGGAACATTGGTTTGGTCCGCGAGGCGTTGCACGAACGCACCACGCTTCTGGCCAACGCGCCGCATCTTGCGCAGCCGCTGCCCTTCGTGGTGCCGGCCTACAGCTATTTCGAGACTGCTTTTTATGGCGCGGGGCTGAAGGCCTACGACGTGCTTGCGGGTCGTGCGGGCCTCGGCACAACCGAGATCCTGAGCCGAAGCGAAGTGCTGCATTTCCTGCCCACTGCGCGCGCGCAGGGGCTCAAGGGTGGCATCAAGTACTGGGATGGCCAGTTCGACGACGCGCGGCTTGCGCTCGCGCTTGCTCGAACGGCCACGAGCAAGGGCGCCGTCGTCGTCAACTACTGCGCCGCGACCGAGTTGAGGCATCGCGATGGCAAGGTCTGCGGCCTGCAGTGCCGTGACCAGGAAACAGGCACCAGCTATGAAATCGAGGCGCGCTGCGTGATCAACGCAGCAGGAGTCTGGGTGGACGAATTCCGGCGGCAGGACGGCGAAGCCATGCACCGGCCCGTGCAGGCGATGGTCGCGCCCAGCCAAGGTGTGCACCTGGTAGTCGATCGGGATTTCCTGCCCGGTCGCCATGCCTTGATGGTCCCCAAGACCGCGGACGGCCGCGTGCTGTTTGGCGTTCCTTGGCTAGGCAAGGTCATCCTCGGGACGACGGACACGCCGCGCCACGATTTGCCGCGCGAGCCGAGGCCCTTTCACGAGGAAGTCGATTTCATATTGAAAGAGGCGGGTCGCTACCTCGCGCGGGCACCTGAGCGCGGGGATGTTCGAAGTTGTTGGGTCGGACTGCGACCCCTCGTGAAGCCGCAAGGCGAAGACGCTGAGGATACGAAAGCGCTCAGCCGTGAACACACTGTTCTGGTGAGCCGCGCCGGCCTCGTGACCGTGACGGGCGGCAAATGGACCACCTACCGCGCGATGGCTGAGGATGTGCTGGACAAGTGCATGGCCAAAGGGCTCGTCAAGCGGTCGGCGGGTGGGGTGACTGTCCACATGCGTCTTGTGGGCGCACCTGAACCCGGACCGGGAATTCTCCCGATCAGCGAGCCGCAGGGCCTGCATTCCTATGGGAGCGAGGGCCGCGACGTCCTCGAGCTGCCCGGCGCCCGCAACGAAATCGCGCCCGGCCTGACTGAGGCGATGATTCGTTTTGCGGCCCGTCGCGAATTTGCGAGAACGGCGGAAGACATGCTCGCGCGGCGCTCGCGCCTGCTGTTTCTCGATGCCCGGCTGGCAGCCTCGGCCGCCCGCGCCGCCGGCGCGATCCTGCAGGAGGAGACGGGCATTGACCCGCAGGTCGAAGCGTTCGAAGTGCTCGCTGCCCAGTATCTGGAGCTTCCCGAAGCCTGAAAAGTCGGCGAGCGTTTGACGTCCTTTCCCCGATCTGCAATAATCGCAGGCTCCGCGTCCCTTTGGGGTGCGGATTTTTCTGCCCCACACGGAATCAGGATGAGTGGTTCATCCCGAGGACGGCGGGCCCAAGACTGACCTTGCGAACATCGCCCCTTTGGGGTGTGCGAGCCGGGTGCAAGTTGGGAATATTTGAAATGATCCAGACTGAATCTCGGCTCGAAGTCGCCGACAACACCGGTGCGAAGTCCGTTCTTTGCATCAAGGTGCTCGGCGGTTCCAAGCGTCGCTACGCCAGCGTGGGCGACATCATCAAGGTCAGCATCAAGGAAGCTGCACCCCGCGGCCGCGTGAAAAAAGGCGAGGTGTACAGCGCCGTCGTCGTGCGCACCGCCAAGGGCATCCGCCGCGGAGATGGCTCCCTGATCAAGTTCGACGGCAACGCCGCCGTACTGCTCAACAACAAGCTGGAGCCGATCGGCACCCGCATCTTCGGCCCCGTCACGCGTGAACTGCGGACGGAGCGCTTCATGAAGATCGTGTCGCTCGCCCCCGAAGTTCTCTAAGCGAGGAACGCTTCATGAACAAGATCCGCAAGGGCGACGAAGTTATCGTGATCGCGGGCCGCGACAAGGGCAAGCGTGGCAAGGTGATCCTGCGCAAGGACGATGATCACCTGATCGTCGAAGGCATCAACCTCGTCAAGAAGCACACCAAGCCGAATCCCATGAAGGGCACCACCGGCGGGATCGTGGACAAGGCCATGCCCATCCACCAGTCCAACGTTGCGATCTTCAATTCCGCGACCGGCAAGGCCGATCGCGTGGGCATCAAGGTCGACGGCGATTCGCGCACGCGCGTGTTCAAGTCGTCCGGTGAAGAAATCAAGGTGGCATGACCATGGCAAAGAAAGAGCAAGCGCAAGAGCACGCAGCGCAAGCGCCGGCTGGTCCGGCGCGCCTGCAGCAGCACTACCGCGAGAAGGTCGCGCCTGAGCTGGCCAAGAAGTTCGGCTACAAGTCCTCGATGGAAGTGCCGCGCCTGACGAAGATCACGCTGAACATGGGCGTGAGCGAAGCGGTGGCGGACAAGAAGGTGATGGAAAACGCCGTGGGCGACCTCACCAAGATCGCCGGCCAGAAGCCCGTCGTCACGAAGGCCAAGAAAGCCATTGCCGGATTCAAGATCCGCGAAGGCCAGGCCATCGGCACGATGGTCACCCTGCGCGGCGCCCGCATGTGGGAATTCCTGGACCGTTTCGTCACGATCGCCCTGCCGCGCGTGCGCGACTTCCGTGGTGTCTCGGCTCGCGCGTTCGACGGCCGTGGCAACTACAACATCGGCGTCAAGGAACAGATCATTTTCCCGGAGATCGAGTATGACAAGGTGGACGCCGTTCGCGGCCTGAACATCTCGATCACCACGACGGCCAAGACCGACGAAGAGTGCAAGGCGCTCCTCGCAGGCTTCCGTTTTCCGTTCAAGCAATAAGGGTGCATCGTGGCCAAGACAGCTCTCATCCAACGTGAACTCAAGCGCGACAAGCTGGTTGCCAAGTACTCGAAGAAGCACGAGGAACTGAAGGCGATCGCCGGCGATGCCAAGAAGAGCGACGAGGAGCGCGCCGCTGCGCGCCTCGCGCTGCAAAAGCTCCCCCGCAACGCGAACCCGACCCGCCAGCGTAACCGCTGCGGTATCACGGGCCGCCCGCGCGGGACGTTCCGCCAGTTCGGTCTGGCCCGCAACAAGATCCGCGAGATGGCCTTCGTCGGCGACATCCCGGGGATCGTCAAGGCCAGCTGGTAACCGGCGAGGAGATATCAGACATGAGCATGAGTGATCCCATTGCCGATCTGCTGACCCGCATCCGCAA
>DATJJL010000047.1:0-5044 GCA_035492155.1 Ramlibacter sp.
GTGTGTCGTTGGGCGCAAGAACATCATCGTTTCCGGCGGCACGGGTTCGGGCAAGACGACGCTGCTGAACATCCTGTCGAACTTCATCCCGCCGACCGAGCGCGTCATCACGGTGGAGGACGCCGCCGAGCTGAAGCTGCATCACGAACACCTGATCAGCCTCGAGAGCCGTCCCGCGAACGTCGAAGGCAAAGGCGCGGTGCTGATTCGCGATCTGGTGAAGAACACGCTGCGCATGCGGCCCGATCGCATCGTCGTCGGCGAATGCCGCGGCGCCGAGGCGCTGGACATGCTGCAGGCGATGAATACGGGCCACGAAGGCTCCCTCACAACGCTGCACGCCAACACGCCGCGCGATGCGCTGGCGCGCCTGGAGACGATGGTGCTCATGGCCGGCATGGAGCTGCCGCTGGTCGCCATCCGCGAACAGGTGACAAGCGCCGTGCACATCATCGTGCAGCAAAGCCGCTTTGCCTGCGGCTCGCGCCTGGTCACCTCCATCACCGAAGTCACCGGCATGGAAAGCGGAAAGATCCAGTTGCAGGAGCTCTTTCGCTTTCACAACCAGGGCTACACCGGCGAAGGCGGAAAGGTGCAGGGTTACTTCACGGCTTGCGACATGGTGCCCAGCTTTTACGAAGAGCTGCGCGTCACCGGCAACGACCTCGACATGGCGGTGTTCAAGCCGACGACAGCGTGAGCACCGACCAGATCGTCCTGCTCGGCTTCGTCGGTGTCGTGGCGGTGAGCGTGGCGCTGCTCGTGTGGTTCGCAGTCGAGGTGGGCACCGGCACGCTCACGCGTTATCGCGCCACCTTCACCGAGCGCACGAAGTTCCAGGTGCAGGAGTTCTTCCTCTTCATCGACCCTCGCAAGGTGTTCGCGGCCAACCTCGCGATCATGGGCATCGGCGGTACATTGGCGTGGGGCGCGACGCACAGCGCGCTGGTGGGCATTGCGGTTTTCGCAAGCCTGGCTTTGCTGCCGCGCCTTCTCTACGCGTGGATGCGCCGCAAACGCCTTCACACCTTCGAAGGGCAGCTACCCGACGCGCTGATGATGCTCGCGGGCGGCATGCGCGCGGGCGTGGGCCTGACATCGGCCATCCAGCAACTGGTCAGCGAGGCGCAGCCGCCCCTCAGCCAGGAGTTTTCGCTGCTGCTGCGCGAGCAGCGCATGGGCGTGACGCTCGAACAGGCGCTCACCAATTTGAATCGCCGCGTGCCCACGCAGACCACAGTGCTCGTCGTGTCGGCCATGCGCGTTGCCACCGAAACGGGCGGCGGCCTGTCCGACACGCTGGAGCGAACGGCGCACACCATCCGCAGCCGCCTGCAGATGGAAGGCAAGATCGGCGCGCTCACCGCGCAAGGCAAGTTGCAGGCCTGGGTGGTGGGCCTGCTTCCGCTCGCCCTCATGGTCATCCTCAACCGGATGGAGCCCGAAGCCATGGGAATGATGTGGCATACGCGGCTCGGCTGGGGAACGCTCGCGGTCATCGCGTTCCTCGAATTCATGGGTGTCTGGATCATCCGAAAAATCATCGCGATCGATGTCTAGTCACGCCACAGCAACCCTCGTTGTCGTCGCATTCGCGCTGGCCATTGGTGCGGCCGTGGGCCTTGTCGCGTGGCTTGTCAGCAAATCGATGGCGGACACGCCGCAGGAAGACAGGCAGTTCAAGGATCCGCCCCCGCTCGGGTTCAAGCTCGCGTGGTGGCCCATTCAATGGGTCGCGAGTCTCATCGAGCCCTTCATCCGCGAAAAGCGCCACGCTGCCTTGCTGGCGCGGCTGCGCAAGGCGGGCCTGGACTATTGCCTGTCGCCCGCGCAGTTCACCGCGGGCCGCATCGTGTGTGCGGTGTTCGCAGGCGCACTGATCTTCTGGGTTCTAGGATCCTTCGATCATCCGCAGCCGGGCAAGGATGGCTTCTCGCCCGGTCTTTACGCGAAGGTGGTCGTGGGCTTCGCCGCCTTCGGCTACTTCTATCCCGGTATCTGGCTGCGCGATCGCCTTGGCGCACGCAAGAGGGAATTGTTCAAATCGTTCCCATTCTTTCTCGACGTGATCACGCTGTGCGTCGAGGCTGGGCTGAACATGCAGGGCGCGATGACCCAGGCCATGAACAAGGGCCCGAAGGGTGTGGTGCGCGATGAGTTCCAGCGGGTGCTGCGCGACATCCGCGCGGGCAAATCTCGTGCAGACAGCCTGCGTGCAATGGCAGATCGCTTGGGCGAGCCGCTGGTCACCAACTTCGCGACAGCCGTCATTCAGGCAGAGAGCATGGGCATGAACCTGGGCCCAGTGCTCAAGGCGCAGGCCGACCAGCGGCGCGCGGAGCGCTTCCTGCGCGCGGAAAAGCTCGCGATGGAGGCGCCCGTAAAGATGCTCTTCCCGCTCATCGCCTTCATCTTCCCCTGCACGTTCGTCGTGCTGTTCTTTCCCATTGTCATGAAGTTCATGAACTCCGGACTGTGAACCCCAACGCCACTTTACGCACCGCGGCAACAGCGGTGACACATGCTCTTTGCCTGCGCACGGCCCGCTCGTTCTGGAGCCGCTTTCGCGGGCTGATGTTCGCCGGCCCTTTGCGCGATGAGCCCGTGCACGGGCTGCTGATCACGCGTTGCCCCAGCGTGCACGGATTTTTCATGCGCTATGCGGTCGATGTGGTGTATCTGTCCCGTTCTTCCCAAGGGACGCACACGGTCACACACACGACGACGCTGAAGCCATGGTGCCTCAGCTTCGGGGGCAACGGCAGCGCGCATGCCTTGGAAGTGCCCGCCGGAACCATCGCAAAGCTGGGCATCCGCATCGGCGATGAATTGCAGGTGCAGCCATGACAACGACGAAGGCATCCCAACGCGGCAGCGCGATGATCGAGTTCACGATCGTCGGGCCGGTGCTCACCTTGCTGGGCACGATGATCATCCAGTACTGCTTGCTGTTCAACGCGAAGAACCTGCTCAATCACGCGTCGTTCATGGCGGCGCGGGCGGGGAGCATGGATCATGCGAGTCTGGGCAGCGTGGACGCAGCCTACAGGCGCGCCCTCATTCCTGCGTATGGCGGCGGAGTCAGCCAGCAGCAACTCATTGAGAGTTACGGCAAGGCCGTTGCCGATCTGACCTTGGACCCTGCAACGGGCAAGCCGCTCGACCCGCCCAACTACAAGATCGAACTTCTGAATCCGACGAAGGAAAGTTTCGACGACTGGAATGACGCTGCGCTTCAGGCGAAGTATGGAAAGCGAGCGATTCCGAACTCGGGTCTTTCGTACAAGGATCCGTCGCAGGTCAAGAGCAACTCGGGCCAGAACATCCAGGACGCCAACCTCATCAAGCTGAAGATCACGCACGGCTATGAGATGAAGGTGCCGCTCGCGTCCACCATGATGCAGTTCATGATGAAGTGGGGCGATACGAACAAGGATTCGTACGCGACCGATCTGTACGACAGGCGTCGCATTCCCGTCGTCACGTACGTCACGTTGGAGATGCAAAGCGACCCGGTCGAGCCCGACCCTTCAGTCTCGGCACCCGGCATGGGCAACAACGGGAAACCCACTGACCCCGGATTCACTGAAGATCCTGCGAAGGACCCGCCCATCTGCGCGACCATTGGATGCGGCGTCACGGGCACGAACCCCAACGACCCGAGCGGCACCGGCGGCGGTGGATCGGTGTGCCCGGGCAGTAACACCACTTCATCGACGACGTTGCCCGCCGACGTGCTGTTCGAGTTCGGGCAATCGACACTCACTCCGCAGGGCAAGCAGCAGCTCGACGCACTGATTGCATCCGCGAAGACCAAAACCTTCGATTGGGTGGACCTGGTCGGCTACACCGACCCATTGGGTAGCGCAGCGCTGAACGACCAACTGTCATTGGCCCGCGCAAACGCCGTGAAGGCCTATCTGCAGGCCAACGGTTTCCCCGACAAGCCGATCACCACGGAAGGTCGCGGCTCGCAAGACGCCCCCGTGCCGCTCTCGGCTTGCTCCGCCAGCGGTCAAGAACAAATCACCTGCCTCGCGAGAGATCGTCGCGTCGTCGTCAATTTCATGTCCAACCAAGGGAGCTCTTCCAAATGAATCGCCTGACACTCATTGCCGCTGCAACTGCCGCCATCGCAATCACCAGCTCTGCGCGCGCCGAAGACGCGCAAGCCACCGTCGAAAAGTGCAGCAAGAACTTCGGAACGATTGCCGTGGCCGAGCCGCAAGGCGGCTGGAACTACCTGTCGCACTACGGCCTGGGCTCGCCCGCGGCGCTGCTGCGCATGATGATCCAGGAATCGGGCTGCTTCGACGTTGTCGAGCGCGGCTACGCCATGCAGAACCTGCAGCAAGAGCGCGCGCTGGGCGAATCCGGCGAGCTGCGCGGTGAGTCGAACGTCGGCAAGGGTCAGATGCAGGCGGCGGACTTCGTGCTTACGCCCAACGTGCAAGTGGCTGCGAGCGACACCGGCGGCGTCGGCGGCTTGCTCGGGGGCAGGCTCGGTGTGATCGGCCTGATCGCCGGCGGACTGAAATTCAAGGAAGCGTCGACCAGCATCCTCGTTGCCGACGTGCGCTCGAGCCTGCAAGTCGCGGCGGCCGAAGGCAAGGCGACGAAGACCGATTTCAGCCTTGGCGGTGTTGCATGGGCCGGTGGCTTGGTTGGCGCGGGCGGCTACACCAAGACGCCCGAAGGCAAGATGATCGCGGCGAGCTTGCTCGACAACTACAACAAGGTCGTCCTCGCTATCCGCGACAAGGGCAGCCTGATCAAGACGCACAGCGCTTCGTCGGACAAGAACGCCGGCGCATCCACTCGCGCCGAGGCGCCGCAGAAGGCGGGCGAGATGCTGATGCCCAAGATCGCGAACGTGAAGCTGTATGCCGAGCCGTCGCGAACGAGCAAGGTAGTCGCCACGCTGCAAAAGAGCGATGAGCTCGTCGCAACCGGCGAATCGCAAGAGGGCTTCGCGAAAGTCGATGCGGCCAATTACAGCGGCTGGGTGCAGCGCACGCTGGTGATGCCGGTGAGCCCGTACAAC
>DATJJL010000048.1:0-6329 GCA_035492155.1 Ramlibacter sp.
TGGCGAATCCGTGCGGCGTGTCGAGGACGCGCGCTTCCTCACGGGCGCGGGCCAGTACACCGACGACATCAACCTGCCGAACCAGCGCTATGCGGTGTTCGTGCGATCGCCGCACGCGCACGCAAAGATCAAGTCCGTCGATGTGAAAGCGGCCGAAGCGATGCCTGGCGTCGCGCGCGTGTTCACGGGCGCGGACATGGCGGGCAAGGTCAACGGGCTGCCTTGCGGCTGGCTCATCACCGGCACCGACGGCCAGCCGATGAAGGAGCCGCCGCATCCTGTGCTTGCCGTGGACAAGGTACGTTATGTGGGCGACCAGGTGGCAGTCGTCGTGGCCGACACATTGCAGCAGGCGCGCGACGCAGCCGAAGCCGTGCAGGTCGATTACGAAGAGCTGCCCGCCGTCGTCGATGTGCGCGACGCCGCGAAGGGCAAGGGCCCGGCGCTGCACGACGCCGCGGCGGACAACCACTGCTACAAGTGGGCGCTGGGCGACAAGGCGGTGGTCGACAGCGTGTTCGCCAGCGCCGCGCATGTGACCAAGCTGGAACTCACGAACAATCGCCTGATCCCGAACGCGATCGAGCCGCGTGCGGCCATCGCTTCGTACAACCGGGCGGGCGACGAATACACGCTCTATGTCGCCAACCAGAACCCGCACGTCGAGCGCCTCCTGATGACGGCCTTCGTGCTCGGCCTGCCCGAGCACAAGGTGCGCGTGATCGCGCCCGATGTTGGTGGCGGCTTCGGCTCCAAGATCTTCCTGTACGCCGAAGACGTGGCGCTCACCTGGGCTTCGAAGCAGCTTAACTGCGCGGTGAAATGGACAGCCGATCGCAGCGAATCGTTCCTGACGGACGCGCATGGCCGGGATCACGCGACGGTCGCCGAAATGGCGATGGACGCGACGGGCAAGTTCCTCGCGCTGCGCGTGCACACCGACGCGAACCTCGGCGCGTACCTGTCGACGTTCGCAACCGCGGTGCCGACGATTCTTTACGCAACGCTGCTCGCGGGCCAGTACACGACACCGCAGATCTATGTCGAGGTGGATGCGTGGTTCACGAACACCGCACCGGTCGATGCGTATCGCGGCGCGGGTCGGCCCGAGGCCACCTACATGCTCGAGCGGCTCGTCACGCGCTGCGCATGGGAGATGGGCGTGGGCCAGGACGAGATCCGCCAGCGCAACTTCGTCACGCAGTTCCCCTACCAGACGCCGGTGGCGCTGCAGTACGACACAGGCGACTACGTCACGACGATGAACAAGGCGAAGGAGCTTGCCGACGCCGCGGGCTTCGAAGCACGCAAGAAGGCCAGCGAAGCCAAGGGCCTGAAACGTGGCATCGGCTATTCGAGCTACATCGAGGCTTGCGGACTCGCGCCGTCGAACATCGCCGGTGCGCTCGGTGCGCGCGCGGGCCTGTTCGAGTGCGGCGAGATTCGCGTGCACCCGACGGGCAGCGTGACGGTGTTCACCGGCTCGCACTCGCACGGGCAGGGGCACGAGACGACCTTTGCGCAAGTCGTCGCGGCGCGGCTGGGCATCCCGATCGAGAACGTGGCCGTGGTTCACGGCGACACGGGCCGCGTGCCGTTCGGCATGGGCACGTACGGATCGCGCTCGATCAGCGTGGGCGGGGCGGCCATCATGAAGGCGCTGGACAAGATCGAGGCCAAGGCCAAGAAGATCGCGGCGCACCTGATGGAAGCGGGCGCGAACGACGTCGAGTTTGCCAACGGCGAGTTCACCGTCAAAGGCACCGACAAGAAGATCCCGTTCGGCCAGGTGGCATTGACGGCCTACGTGCCGCACAACTATCCGCTGGACAAACTCGAGCCGGGATTGAACGAAACCGCGTTCTACGACCCGACGAACTTCACGTTCCCGGCCGGCACGTACATCTGCGAGGTGGAAGTCGATCCGGGCACCGGCGCGGTGAGGATCGATCGCTTCACCGCGGTGGACGACTTCGGCACCATCATCAATCCGCTGATCGTCGAAGGCCAGGTGCACGGCGGCCTCGTGCAAGGCATCGGCCAGGCGCTGATGGAAAACTGCGTGTACGACAAGGAAAGCGGCCAGTTGCTTTCCGGCTCGATGATGGATTACGCGATGCCGCGCGCCATCGACGTGCCGTCGTTCAAGCTCGGCACCGTGTGCACGCCGTGCACGCACAACCCATTGGGCACCAAGGGCTGCGGCGAGGCCGGCGCGATCGGCTCGCCACCCGCGGTGATCAACGCCGTGCTCGACGCGCTGCGCCCGCTGGGCGTGAAGGATCTCGACATGCCTGCATCCCCACCGCGTGTGTGGAATGCCATCCACGCAGCTCAAGCCTGAACACGAAGGAGACACACCATGTATGCATTCACCTTCGAACGTCCTTCGTCCCTCGCCGATGCGGGCAAGCTCGCCGGCAAGTCCAACGTGAAAGTGCTCGCGGGCGGGCAGTCGCTCATCGCGTCGCTGAAGCTGCGGCTGGCGAATCCGGATCAACTCGTCGACCTCGGCGCCGTTGCGGATCTCGCGGGCATCGCGAAGGAAGGTAGTGGCCTGAAGATCGGCGCGATGACCCGGCATGCCGATGTTGCTGCGAGCGCCGATGTGAAGTCGACGATCCCTTCGCTTGCCGACCTTGCCGCGAACATCGGCGACCGGCAGGTGCGCGCAATGGGAACGATAGGCGGCTCGATCGCGAACGATGACCCGGCGGCCGACTATCCCGCTGCAGTTCTCGCGCTGAACGCCACCGTGAACACGGCCAGTCGCAAGATCGCGGCCGACGATTTCTTCCAGGGCCTGTTCACCACAGCGCTGAAGGACGGCGAGCTGATCACGAGCGTGAGCTTCCCGCAACCCAAACGCGCGGCGTACATGAAGTTCAAGCACCCGGCGTCGCGCTTTGCTTTGATCGGCGTGTTCGTCGCGGACACGGGCAATGGCGTGCGTGTGGCTGTGACGGGCGGCGGCAACGGCGTGTTCCGCCACACTGCGCTGGAGCAGGCTTTGTCGAAGAGCTTCACGCCGCAATCGGCCGCTTCGGTGAAAATCGATTCGGCCGATCTGGCGAGCGATATTCACGCCACCGCTGAGTACCGCGCGAACCTGATCGGCGTGATGGCGCAGCGGGCGGTGGCGAAAGCGTTGGCTAGTTGACGCTACTTCAACAGCCGAACGCAGAGGGCGCAGAGTCACCGCAGAGGGCGCGGAGGAAAATAAGAATGAAGACGAATAAACTCTGCGCACTCTGCGAGACCTCCGCGTACTCTGCGTTCGGATGTTGCATTGATGTTTGATTCCATCGACGCCCTCCAATCCGCCCTCGCCAATGTGGGCTACTTCGCCGATCGCCGCCTCGCGACCGCTGTCTTCCTCGCCCTGAAGTTACAGCGCCCACTGCTGCTCGAAGGCGAGCCCGGCGTCGGCAAGACCGAACTCGCGAAAGCACTTTCGGCTGCGTTGCCGCGCGAGCTGCTTCGCCTGCAGTGCTACGACGGCCTCGAGCAGCGCGAGGCGCTTTATGAATGGAATTACGCCGCGCAGCTTTTGCACATGCGCGCGGTGGAAGGCCATGAATCCGTCGATGAAGTCGAGCGCGAGGTTTACCAGCCGCGCTACCTGATTCGTCGTCCGCTGCTGCAGGCATTGCAGGCACCCGCGCCCGGCGCAGTGCTGCTCATCGACGAGATCGATCGCGCTGACGAACCCTTCGAAGCTTTCCTGCTCGAGTACCTCGGCGAATACCAGGTGAGCATTCCGGAGATAGGCACCGTGCAAGCGAACGTGCTGCCGGTGACGATCCTCACGAGCAATCGCACGCGCGAGCTGAACGACGCGGTGAAGCGCCGCTGCGTGTACCACTGGGTGGACTACCCGGATCGCGAGCGCGAACTGGCGATCGTCCGCGCGCGTGTGCCCGAGGCGAGCGAGGCGTTGTCGGGGCAAGTTGCGCGATTCGTCAGCCGCTTGCGCAGCCAGCCATTCGCCAACGCTTTCCAGCGGGCACCCGGCATTGCGGAGAGTGTCGAATGGGCGAAGGCGCTCGTCGCGCTCGACACCTTGCAGCTCGATCCGGAGATCGTGACGAGCACGGCCGGCATCCTCTTCAAGCAGCGCGACGATGTTGCTGCGCTCACGCAAGACTTGGCCACGCAACTGCTCGCGGAGGAGGAATCGGCGTGAAGGAACTCGCGTGAGCAGTGCGCTGGGCGATGCGCGCAGCGGCAAGCTCGCCGACAACATTTCTGCATTCGGGCGTGCACTTCGCCGGGCCGGTGTGCCGGTGGACAGCTCGCGCATCGTGCTCGCGCAGCAGGCCGTTCAGCTCGTGGGCGTGGAGAGCAAGCTCGATCTCGGCGCGGGGCTCGAAGCCGTGATGATCGGCCGCGAGCAGGACCGCGCGGTGTTTCGCGAGCTGTTCGATGCGTTTTTTCGCGACCCGGAGATGGCGAACAAATTGCTCGCGCAGATGCTGCCGTCGGCCGAAGGCAAAGCGGAAAAGCACCGCAGGCCGCGTGTGGCGCAAGCGCTGTCGGCGCCCAAGCCCGTGCAAGGCGAAAGGTCGAAGGACGAGCGCGAGGTGGAGTTCGACGCGGCGATGAGCGCGAGCGAAAGCGAGCGGCTGCATCACGCGGATTTCAATGCGCTCACGGCCGAAGAGTACGCGCTGGTCGAGCGGCTGGCGAGAGAGATTCCGCTCGAGGCGCCTCGCATCGCATCGCGCCGCACGCATGCGGGTGAGCGTGGCGCACGCGCGCACTGGGCCGGCACGCTGCGCCGCGCAGTGCGCACGGGCGGGGAGCTCATCGTGCTGCAGCGGCTCGAACGCCGGCTGCAAGAGTTGCCCTTGCTCGTGCTGGTGGATGTCTCGGGCTCGATGGAGCGCTACGCGCGATTGCTGCTCGCCTTCCTGCACGCGGCCACGCGCGGCGCCCGCCGGCGCGACGTGTTCGCGTTCGGCACGCATCTCACCGATCTCACGCCGGTCTTTCGCATCGGCGACACGGACGCGATGCTCACGCATGCCTCGCAGGCGATCGATGACTTCGCGGGCGGCACGCGTCTGGGCGAATCGCTCGCGCAATTGCGAACACGCTTCGCGAAGCGTTTTGTCGGCGGGCGAACGCTGGTGCTGCTCGTCAGCGACGGGCTCGACACCGGCGAAGCGGGTGAGCTCGAGCCGCAGCTCGCATGGCTCAAGCGGCATTGCCGCAGCTTGATGTGGCTCAATCCGCTGCTTCGGTTCGAGGGCTACGCTCCGCTGGCCAGCGGCGCTGCTGTGCTGCACCGGTATGCGGATCGCATGGTGGCCGTCCACAATCTGGAGCGGCTCGAAGATCTTGCCGCGCAACTCGCGGCTGTTACCGCGGTGCGACGCTGAAGGAACGAAGATGGAAATGCAAGGCAGCCGCGTGCTTGCGGTGACACAACAACAAGCCTGGGACGCGATCCTCGATCCGCAGGTGCTGCAGGCGTGCATCCCGGGCTGCGAGCGCATGGAAAGCACGGCGCCCAATCAGTACACCGCGATGCTCGCATTGCGCGTCGGGCCGGTGGCTGCAAAGTTCAACGGCAAGGTCGCCTTGTCGGACGTCATGCCGCCGGACAGCTGCACGATTTCGTTCGACGGGCAGGGCGGTGCGGCCGGTTTCGGCAAGGGCAGCGCAAAGGTTCGGCTTGCGCCGAAGGATGCAGGTTGCGAGTTGGCTTACGACGTGAACGCGCAAGTCGGCGGCAAGATCGCGCAGGTCGGCCAGCGTTTGATCGACAGCGTCGCGAAGGCGATGGCGGAGGATTTTTTCAAGCGTTTCGAGCTGGAGATGCAGACGCGCTATCCGGCGGCTGCACCTTCGACAAGTGCTGCGCCCGCAGTGCAAAAAGGTGCGGGCGTGCCTGCGTGGGTGTGGATCGCCGCCGCCATCGTGATCGCAGCCGCTGCGTGGTTCGCGCTGCGGCACTGAAAGGGAAGTCATGGAAAACCTCGACGTCACTGTGCTGCGCGCCTTGCGCGACTGGTGCGCGGCGGGCAAGCGTGCGCTGCTTGCGACGGTGGTTCGCACCTGGGGTTCGTCGCCGCGGCCCACGGGCTCGATCATGGCGATGTGCGAGGACGGCAGCGTCATCGGCTCGGTCTCGGGCGGTTGCATCGAAGACGATTTGATCTATCGCTTCACGAGGCAGGACGGGATTCCGAAAGGTCCGCCCGCATTCGTGAAGTACGGCGTGACGGCCGACGAGGCGCACCGCTTCGGCTTGCCTTGCGGCGGCACGCTGGAGCTGCTGCTTGAATACGACCCGGATGCGAAGCAGCTCGCGCAACTCGTCA